>DATFMO010000155.1:0-11206 GCA_035266925.1 Sunxiuqinia sp.
GACCAACCTTTCGTCATGTTGGAAACCGAATTGATTTTTCCATTCTGAAAGACATGCACCGTTCCCGACAAGTCACGCAAAGTGATGGTACGTAATTCAATCTTCTCGACCAGTCCGCCGGTACCGTTTAAAATTGCCACATCGCCGGTTCGAATTTGGTTTTCGAGCAAAATGAAAAATCCGGTGATAAAATCACGAACCAATTCCTGGGCGCCAAAACCAACAGCCAACCCAATGATTCCAGCACCGGCTAAAATTGGGGCGATGTCAATATTGATCTTCTTCAGGAAAATCATGATAAAAACCGCCCAGATAATCATTGCGGCGCCTTTTCGCAGAATTCCCATCAAAGTGTTCAATCGTTTTTCAACTTCGGGATTGGGCTCATCGGAGTCATTCGAAGATCGTTTTGCCAGAAAGTATCTCAACTTGCGGATCATAAAGGAACTTACGCGCAAAGACACAAAAAGCAAAACAAACAGGATTATTAATGATGGCAATTCAGTTACTGCCCAGTTGGTGAGACTGTGTGTAAAGGTCTCCCAAAAATTGGTTGTAAAAATTTTTCCCATGGCTTTTCGTTTTAGTTAGCTCTTCCTACTTAAAAAGAGCATAAAAAGCTGATTTTTCATCGAATCAGCTTTTTATGCCTGAATTTTTATATTCTTTTAATATTATCGAATCAATGCCGGCAAAACCGGATCTTTCTTGAAGTCGAATTTCACAGGTAAAACAATCCAGGAGTCAACTACCCGACCATCGACCATGGCTGGATACCAATGGGCATCAACCGATTTGACGGCAGATATCGCAGCATTTTCCAACTGATCCACTCGCTGCTTAAATGGTGAATTAATGTCTTGATCTGCGGTTACGTAGTCCACATCACCATCTCTATCGACAATAAATTTCACATAAACCGTTCCTTCAACGCCATAATTCTTTGATGCATCCGGGTATGTCAGGTTACTTTTCACCTTATTTCTGAAATTGGAGTAGCCCATCTCTGGTTTTGCATCCAGATCAGGGGCGTAAAATATTCCCATCCGGTTACTAAAGTTGCGCATTTGGTCTTTTTCGGTTCTGTAATTGTAGATCAATTTGGCAACTTGGTCTTTATCCTTTGAATCATCAATACCTGTTACAATTACTTTTTGCAACTTCCCATCTTTGTATACATACTCATAGTTGAAGTCAGGGTATGTCGTTGTAATATCGTAGATATTCGCCAAATCAGATTCTATCTGATCCTCGATGTTTTCCAGTTTGTCGTACTTCATGTCCTTGTGTTGTGCAGAGGCAGTTAAACTACCTGCCATCAGCAGCATGAATACGGACACTGTTTGTAATGCTTTGCTAAATATTGTTTGATACCTTTTCATAATTTCTCCTCTTTTCTTGAATTCAACATTTATTGCTTTCAAGCTAGAATTTTAACGTTGCAACGTCGAATATTTTTTTGATGCTAACTTTTTTACGCCCATAATAGTTAGAATATCATGCCACTTTCAATGACATATCTTCTGAAAGGGGTGTCAAATTGGGGTTTCGTGAGATTTATTGGTTGAAACAGGCAACCTGTTCAATGTAGAATATATTTGAACGGTGTAGAATTAGTTTCACAGCTAACTGGCTGATTAGGTAATTTAAAGCGTGAATGAATTTGAAAGATCTGTGAATAAGCAGATTTGATCATAATTTTTTCTTGTTTTGGTCGAAAAGCAGGAGGGGTTGGTCTAATAAAAATGGTTTTCAAACAACTGTTTTTAATCTTTAACCAGAATGTCTTCGATTTTAAAATTTTTGTACTGACTGGATTAAACGTTTTATAAAATTGGCAGTCTAGGAACTAAACGAAATAAACTGTTGTGAAAATTGTAGTTGACCAACTTAGTAAGATCTATCCTAACGGAAATCGAGCATTGAGTAATGTCCAGCTTGAAATTGAGAACGGAATGTTTGGACTGCTTGGCCCTAATGGTGCCGGAAAGTCAAGCCTGATGCGAATTTTGGTGACTTTGATGAAGCCTTCCACAGGAAAAGTTACCGTGAACGGTTTGGATTTGGTGAAAAACCGGAAAGAAATTCGCAAAATGTTGGGCTATCTGCCTCAGGATTTCCGCTTTTTTTCACAATTGAAAACCTACGAGTTTCTGGATTATGCAGCTCGGCTGGCCGGCATGAAAGACGGGAAGATACGGGCTGATGCTGTTGATAAAATGCTGGAGGAAGTTGGGTTGTTCGAAGCGCGCGATCGGCAGGCGAACCGGTTGTCAGGCGGAATGAAACGGCGGTTGGGCATTGCACAGGCACTAATTAATAATCCCCAAATTATTATCGTCGATGAGCCAACGACCGGCCTGGACCCGGAGGAACGGATTCGATTTCGGAACCTGCTTTCTACCATTTCCACGAAAGATGTTATTATTATTTTGTCCACGCACATTGTGGGTGATATTTCCAGTACCTGCAATGAAATGGCATTGCTGAATTTTGGCGAAGTGGCTTATTCCGGATCACCCGATGAATTGGTTTCCCGTACCAATGGGAAAGTTTGGCTAATCAAAGCAACGGAAGCTGAATACATGGAGATCAATGAAAAGTTTCCGGTGATTTCCAACGTGCCCACCCGCGATGGTTGGGAAATTCAGGTGGTAGCTGATCAGGTCAATGGGTACGATGGACGCATTATCGATCCGAACCTGGAACATGCCTATGTGTATTTCATGGAAAATCAACTCAATCAATGGACAGCCAGCTAAACTTGAATAACACATGATCTCAATCCACAATATACGATCGATTGCCCTTTACGAAACCAAAACGCTCTTGCGCAGTTGGTTTTTCCGTATTTTTGCCATCCTGGCGATGGTCTTTTTGACCTTCTTCAATTTTGGCGTGTTGATTCAGTCCAGTGGTGGTGCTGGCGAATGGGGAATCAAAGGGCTGCCGTCCATCATCCCCTACGTCAACTTGTTGTTTCTGAATGTAGTGCAGGCTGTAATTGCCATTTTTCTGGCATCCGACTTCCTGAAACGAGATAAAAAGCTCGACACCACTGAGGTAATCTACATGCGTCCGATGACCAATGGCGAATACGTGATAGGCAAGACGCTGGGAAACCTGGTGGTTTTTATTGTGCTCAATTTGCTCATCCTGGTCATCGCGCTGATTTTTAACCTCATCACCAAAAATACGGACGTCAATTGGATCACTTACATTTATTATTTCTTGGTGATCAGTGTGCCCACGCTGGTTTTTATCATGGGGCTTTCTTTTTTGGTGATGTCCCTCATTCGAAACCAGGCTGTTACGTTTGTGGTATTGCTGGGCTATGTGGCCATCTCGTTGTTTTACCTGAAATCGAAATTTTATTACCTGTTCGACTACATGGCGTTCAATATTCCGTTGACCTATTCTGATTTTGTGGGATTTGGAAACCTGGATACCATACTCATTCATCGGGGCATGTACCTGCTTTTTGGGCTCGGCTTTATTTTTTATACCGTATTATTATTGCGTCGCTTGCCACATTCGGAGAGCATGCGGATTTTTTCACTGGTTCTGGGAACGATCTGCATTGGTTCCGGCATTTATTTGGGAAGCTTGCATGTACGATCTTTTCTGAATAAACAGGATTTGCGGCAGGAGATGATTGCCCAAAATGATCAATATGCCGGACAGAGAAGATTGACAGTTAAATCATACGATATCAAGCTCAATCATAAAGGAGAAACCATTGCCTGCGAAGCTAACCTGAAGGTTCGAAATGATGAAAGGCAACCGATCGCAACGGTGCTTTTCAACCTGAATCCGGGGCTAAAAGTCGATAGGGTTACCGTGGATGGCAAAGATCAACCCATTGAGCGAAAATACGGATTGCTTAACTTAACTGGGCTGACAGTGCAAGCAGGACAGCGCGTTGATATTAATTTCACCTATCACGGTCGAATTAATGAAGCGGCTTGTTATCTTGATATTGATGATGAAACGCTCGAAGAACCGTATCGCAACTTTTTGTACCAGATTGATAAGCGTTACGCATTCATCACACCCGATTACGTTTTGCTGACCCGCGAAGATAACTGGTATCCCATCCCCGGAGCGGGCTATGGCACAAAAAATAAGCAATGGATGGCTCGCCAGTTCAGCGACTATAAATTGGAGGTGACTACCCGCAAAGGCTTGACGGCCGTTTCTCAGGGCGATGTGCAGCAGGACGGCAACCGTTTTGTATTTGTCAATTCGCACGATCAGTCGCAGATATCGCTGGCCATCGGCGAGTACGAGCGTATGGAAAAAGATATTGATGGACTCGACTTCAACATCTATTACCGGAAAGGACACGATTATTTTTCCAGTTTCTTTGACGAGATTAAGGATACCATTCCTTCGGTTGTTGCCGAGACCATGCAGGATTTTGAGCGAAAAGTGGATTTGTATTACCCGTTTCAACGGTTTAACTTCTTGGAGGTTCCGGTACAGTTCTTTTCCTATCCACGAATTTTGACAGGTGCGCGAGAGCAAATTCAACCTGAAACCATTTTATACACCGAAAAAGGATTGTTGAATCGTGATGCTGATTTTTACGGCAGGATGAACCAACGTCGTCGTTTTGGCCCGCGACGGGATGAAAATCAGACGCCCCAGGAGAAAAAAATTCAAATCTTAAAAAATTTCCTGAATAACTTCACCGAGGAACAGGGACGGCCCGATTTTAGTCGTTCGCAAGGAGAAGTTCAAGTGACAGAAAAAGACAATCCGTTTTATGCTTTTCCGCTGTTTTACGATTATGCCTATTACATTCGCTCCAGCCAATGGCCTGTGACAGACCGTGTGTTTGAGTCGTACAAAAAACAGGGATCAGAGGACCAACGAATGGGATGGATGCGCAATTTTCAGGGCATGTCGGAGGATGAGCAGGGAAACCTGGCCTTGTTGTCACACAGTTTTCAGGAAATTCTGAACGACCCGGATGAAAAACAAATCGTGGATAATGTCATCCAGATGAAAGGAGAAGCACTGTTTTCCATCATCAAACGAAAAGCTTCCGACGACGCGTTTGAAGATTTTCTGTATCGCTATTTCAATGGTGTCAAGTTCAGCTCTGCCTCCATTGATGACTTTAATGCGGCGTTGAAAAGTCGATTTGGCATTGATCTCATTCCGTACATGGCGAATTGGTTCAGTAGCACCAAACTACCGGCATTCCTAATTGGGCATGTCAGTGCCGTGAATGTGCTGGATGGCGACCAACTGAAGACGATGGTCAAATTCAAAGTGACCAATACCGAGGATGTGGAAGGCATCATTTCCGTCGATTTCCGGATTGGTGGAGGCGGTGGTCGTTTTGGCGGATTTGGTGGTCAGCCGGAAACCATCAGCAAACTGGTGCACCTGGATGGTAACCAAACGAAAGAAGTAAGTTTTCTGCTGAATGGAACTCCTCGTGGAGCCACGATCAATACCTTGACATCGAAAAATATTCCTTCAGAAATTCGTTTGCCACTGGACAATATTGAAGAAGATAAAAAAGCGGTTCCCTATGAAGGAGAAAAGGTGGTGGACACACCGGTTCGGATTGCCGAAAACAATGAAATTATTAGCGACAATGAAGATCCGGGCTTCCGGATTATTGGCGATAGCAAAACCAGTTTGTTACGAAAACTGCTGGTTCCGGAAGAAAAAACAACCAGTAAATATGCCGGTTTTTCCAGCTGGCGTCCTCCAAGTACCTGGACGTTGACCACCAACTCCAACTTTTATGGAGCTTACATTCGCTCTGCTTATTATATCCATTCGGGTGATGGCGATCAAAAAGCCCAGTGGAACATTCCAATCAAAGCGTCTGGCTATTATGATGTGTATGCCTATATCTATAAAGATGAACGGCGACGTCGCAGGGGAGAAGATAATGGGGAATACCATTTTATCGTGCATAGTGACAATGGCGAAGAAGAGGTGCCGGTGGATCTGAAAACGGCTGAGGATGGCTGGAACCATTTGGGAGCCTATTATTTTTCACCCGACACGGCTGTTGTTGAATTAACCAATCAATCGGAGGCCCGTGTGGTTGTTGCCGATGCTGTAAAACTGATCAAACAATAAAAAATACGAATAGCACTTATGAAGTCACTTTATTTCAAACTCAAGATTCTGACACTGTTTTGTCTGTTACCCGGCAGCACACTGTTTGCGCAGGAACTGCTGACATTGGACAAAGCCATGCAGATTGCTCAGAAAAATAGTCCGGATATCCGACGTTCATTGTTAAATCTGGAACGGTCACAAGAAACATTGAAAGCACAGCAAGCTGCGCTGAAATCGCAGTTATCGCTCAGCTTGGCGCCGATCAACTACAACCGGAGTCGTACTTTCGATGATTTTTCATCGACCTGGTACACCAACGAATCACTTGGTGCGTCGGGAACATTCACGGCATCGCAACCCATTTTGTTGACGGATGGAACCATCTCACTGGTCAACCGTTTCGGCTGGCAGAAAAGCATTAACGACATTGCCAATCGAGAGGATAAGTCGTTCACCAACAATTTGTACCTGAGCCTTCAGCAGCCATTATTCACTTACAACCGGCTGAAAGTTCAGTTGAAAACGTTGGAGCTGGATGTGGAAAACTCAAACCTGAGCTATGGCATGCAGAAATTGAATCTGGAGAAAATGGTAACGCAATATTTTTATGATGTGTACCTGGCGCAAATGAGTTTGAGTATTTCGAAAGACGAGTTGAAAAATACGGAGAAGAGTTACGAAATTACCAAGAATAAGGTGGATGCCGGGCTGGCTGCCAAGGAGGAATTGTACCAGGCGGAGTTGAACTATGAAACTTCAAAATCGAACGTACAAAACCAAGAGGTGAGCCTGGCAAATGCCAAGGATCAGTTCAAGCAATACATCGGCATGGATATTTATGAAGAAATTGCGGTGATGGCTGATGTGGAAGCAACACCGGTGGATGTGGATTTGAAAAAAGCGATTGACTACGGGTTGAAGTCGCGCATGGAAATTCGTCAGCGGGAAATCAGCGTTCAAAACTCACAATTTGATTTGATTCAGACCAAGTCGCTCAATGAGTTTCGTGGGGATATGAACCTGTCGATCGGTATTATTGGTGACAATAAAGAATTGGGAAATATCTACAGCAATCCAACGACAAACCCAAAGGTTTCGCTTTCCTTCAACGTTCCATTGTTTGACTGGGGCGAAAAGAAAGCCCGCATCAAGGCACAGGAAGCAACGATCAAAACGCAGGAGTTGAATTTGGATCAACAGAAAGTGCAAATCATTATGGGGATTCGACAGGCTTATCGCTCCTTGCAAAACCAGACAACGCAGATCGATATCGCGAAACAGAATGAGAAAAACGCACAGTTAACATACGAAATCAACCTGGAGCGTTATTCCAACGGTAACCTCACCAGCATGGATTTGAACCTGTTCCAAACCCAGCTTTCCCAAAAGAAAATGGCTTACGCACAGTCGTTGATCAACTACAAAATTGAATTGCTCAACTTGAAAATCCAGACCTTATATGATTTTCAAACCCAAAGAGGCATTGTGCCTGAAGATTTAATCAAGAAAAATAACAACTAAACTCACCTTAAAAAATAGATTCCCATGAAGATAAATCTTTTTCATACCGCATCATTGATCGCACTGATCGGTCTGGCTGCCTGCAACAACCAAAGTGCCGACACGCAGACAGAGGTGGCGATCCCTGTTTCCGTTCAGGATTTAAAGCCGGGATACATCGAACAGACCATCAAGACAACCGGAACTGTGGCAGCAACCAAGTCGGCCACACTCACCACCGAAATGGCTGGAAACTATCATTTGGCAACCAATCCCAAAACCGGTAAACTGTTTATGCTGGGCGACAAGGTTCAAAAAGGACAGGTCATCATTCAACTGGAAGACGAAGAATATGTCAATAACATTGGCATGGAGGGCAAGGAGTTGAACATGAAAATTTCTCAACAGAATTACACCCAGCAGAAATCATTGTTTGACAAAGGCGGTGTGACCCAGAGTGAGTTGAGCAATGCTGAAGTGGCTGCTGTGAATGCCAGGAACAGCTACGAGCTGGCCAAATTGCAGCTCGAAAAAATGAGGGTGCGTGCACCGTTTTCAGGTGTGATCACCAGCTTACCCTATTTTACAGCAGGAACACGGGTGTCCAGCGGTACAGAAGTCGTGACTTTGATGAGCTACGAAATGCTGTTGCTGGAAGTCAACCTGCCTGAAAAATACATCAATGAAGTGAAAAAAGGGCAGCAGGTTCGGGTGATGAATTACACCTTGCCGGATGATACCCTGCATGGCGTTGTTCAGGAACTATCGCCTGCTGTGAGCACCGAAACCCGTACGTTTGGAGGAAAACTAAGCATTGATAATTCAGCGCTTAAATTGCGCCCTGGAATGTTTGTGCAAAGCGAAATCGTTTTGGCACACAAAGACAGTGTGATCGTTATTCCAAAAGATGTGATCATCTCCAACCAACGCGGAAAATCAGTCTTCATCGTTTCGCAGGGAACCGCAGAAAATAAACAAGTGACGCTGGGGTATGAAAACCAGGACAAAGTTGAAATCACTTCCGGCTTGAAAGCCAATGACCGCCTGGTGATTAAAGGTTTTGAAACGCTGCGGAATCGTTCGAAAGTAAAAATCATCAAATAGAAAGGAAATCCCGTGAAGAAGTTAAGCGAATTTTCGGTCAAATATCCGGTAACCGTTTTAATGGTGGTGCTCGGGGTGATTCTTCTGGGCTACATTTCCTACGATAAGCTGGGGGTTGACCTTTTCCCGGACATGAACAACCCGCGCCTGTTTATTGAATTGCAGGCGGGCGAGCGTCCACCTGAAGAGATTGAGAAGCAGTTTGTGGAAAACCTCGAAGGCCTGGCCATCCGACAGTCGGATGTGGTGAATGTGTCTTCCGTTTGTAAGGTGGGAACTGCCCAGATTACTGTTGAATACGCCTGGAACAAGGATATGGATGACGCCTTTCTGGATTTGCAGAAGGCCGTGACTACCTTTGCCCAGAATCAGGACATCGACGAAATCAACATCACCCAACACGATCCCAATACATCGCCGGTGATGCTGTTGGGGCTCAGTAATCCGAATATTGACGATTTGAACGACCTGCGCAAAGTGGCTGACAACTACATCCGCAACGAGCTCATTCGTTTGGAAGGTGTGGCTGAAGTGGATGTGTCGGGCTCAGAAGACAACGAAGTGCTGATTCAAACCAACCAATATTTGTTGGATGCTTTTGGATTGACGATGGATGACATCAGCAATAAAATTCAGAGTTTCAACCAAAATATTTCAGGTGGTTCCATCGAAGAAATGGGAATGCGCTATGTGGTGAAAGGCGTGAGTCTACTGACTGATATCGAAGATTTTCAGAACATCATCGTTGGCTACAAGCAGGTTAGAGCGGATGATAACACATCCAGCTTTACACCCATTTATTTGCGTGAAGTCGCCAAGGTGAGTTTTCAAAATAAAGACCCGGAAAACATTGTACGGTTAAACGGTAAACGTTGCCTCGGACTTTCGGTGTACAAAGAAACCAAGTTCAACACCGTGAAAGCCGTTGAGGAAATCAATAAGGCGATTGTCGATATTCAAAAAGCACTGCCGGGATATCAATTACAGGTGGTGTCCAATCAAGGCACATTCATTAAAAGTGCCATTACTGAAGTTGAAAATTCCGCGTTGTTTGGAATTCTGCTGGCTGTGTTCGTGTTGTTTCTCTTCCTGCGCCGGATCGGTAGTACGCTCATTATCAGTATTGCTATCCCAATTTCAATCATTGCCACCTTCAACCTGATGTATTTCAACGGGCTGACTTTAAATATCATGACTTTGGGAGGACTGGCGCTTGGCGCCGGTATGCTGGTCGACAACGCTATTGTGGTGATGGAGAACATTTTCCGGAACCACGAAAGTGGGATGTCGGTGCGCGATGCAGCCATTATTGGAACCTCACAGGTGGGGGGCGCTATCACAGCATCAACCATCACGACCATCATCGTCTTTTTGCCGATCGTGTATCTTCATGGAGCGTCCGGTGAGCTGTTTAAAGATCAGGCATGGACCGTGGCTTTTTCGCTGGTGTCGTCGCTGGCAGTGGCCATTTTCGTCATCCCCATGTTGTTCAATCTAATTTATAAGAAGAAGAAAAAACGGGCGCAAGTTCGTTCGGTACAGGTGAAAGGCTACGGTCGATTCCTGGATAAAATGCTGAATCGAAAATGGCTGATTCTTCTGTTAACACTTTTGTTGATGGGAGGAACAGCACTGTTGACTCCTTTGATTGGCACTGAGTTTATGCCAAAAACAGAAACCCGCCAGTTCAGCATGGATGTGCGTATGCAGGAAGGAACCCGCCTTGAACGTACTTCCGCTGCGGTGAAAAATCTGGAAGCCGTGGTGTCTGAAGTGTTGGGCGACAACCTGGAAACACTCTACAGTCATGTGGGGCCATCCAGTGGCATCAGCAGTTCGGCAAGCGCAATTTTTGAAGGTGAAAACACGGCCAACATCAAAATCATTTTAAAACACGATAGCAAAATTGCATCGACGAAGGCCATCGAGGCCATCAGCAAGGCAGTTGGCGAAGTGCCGGGAATGGAGATTACCTACGAGCAGGACGAAACGGCACTGAAAAGCATCATGGGGACGGATGAAGCACCCGTGGTTATTGAGGTGCAAGGTGCAGATCTGGATCAAATTGAAAGCCTGGCCGCTGAGGTGAAAAAAAATGTGGATGGATTACCGGGTATGTACAACTTCGAATCCTCCACAGAAGAAGGTTCACCGGAGGTGGAGATTGTTGTGGATCGTATGCGGGCCGGCATGTACAACCTCAGCGTGAGCAACATTGTTTCGCAAATTCAGGCTCAGCTCGAAGGAAAAGTAGCCGGACAGGTGGAACGGCAAGGTGAGATGCAGGACATCACCATCAAGCTACCGGACAAAAACCTGTCGCAACTGGATGATTTGCTCATCAAAAGTGGCACCCAGGAGTTCCGGGTGAATGAGCTGGCGACCATTCGTATCGGAACATCGCCGAAAGAAGTTTATCGTAAGAACCAAAGCCGGATTGCGAAAATAACGGCTCAACTTGATAAAAATATGCCGCTGGACAAAGCGGTAAAAGAAATACGCGCAGCCGTGG
>DATFMO010000156.1:0-5571 GCA_035266925.1 Sunxiuqinia sp.
AAATGTATTGTACATTGATCGTCATTTTATTCATGAAGTGACGAGCCCGGTAGCATTTTTGGGCTTGAAAAATCGGGGACTGAAAGTTTTCCGTCCGGATCAAACAACAGCAACCCCTGACCACAACGTGCCAACAATCCATCAGGAACTGAGTATCAAAGATGAATTGTCACGTCACCAGGTGGAAATGCTGAAAAAGAACTGCGAAGAATATGGAATTACTCACCACGGATTGGGGAGTGAAGGTCACGGAGTGGTTCATATTATTGGACCGGAAATGGGATTGACTCAGCCGGGAATGACAATCGTTTGTGGAGACAGCCACACTTCAACTCACGGTGCCTTTGGTGCTATTGCTTTTGGTATTGGTACCAGCGAAGTTGAAATGGTATTGGCCAGCCAGTGTATCATGCAACCGAAACCCAAGAAAATGCGCATCACCGTTGATGGTGAGTTAAGCAAAGGGGTTACCTCAAAAGATATTGCACTTTACATTATTTCGCAAATTTCAACCAGTGGAGGTACGGGACATTTTATTGAATATGCAGGTTCTGCCATTCGCAGCCTCAGTATGGAAGCACGTATGACTCTTTGTAACCTGAGTATTGAAAGTGGTGCCCGCGGCGGCATGATTGCTCCTGACGAAACGACAATCAATTATATTAAAGGTCGCCAGTTTGCACCGAAGGGTGAAGATTGGGACAAAGCTGTTGAATATTGGAATAGCCTGAAATCGGATGCGGATGCCAAATTCGATACCGAGTATCATTTTGATGCTGCCGACATTGAGCCGATGATTACTTACGGAACCAACCCGGGAATGGGAATTGGCATTTCAAAATCTATCCCAATGGGTGATGATCTGCAGGGCACTGATAAATCGACTTATTTGAAATCATTGAAATACATGAATTACACCCCGGGTGATGCCATGAAAGGCAAAAAGGTTGACTATGTCTTCCTGGGGTCTTGTACCAATGGCCGTATTGAGGACTTCCGTGCATTTGCAGCCTTCGTTAAAGGCAAGAAAAAAGCCGAAGATGTGAATGTTTGGCTGGTTCCCGGATCGAAAGCTGTGGAAAAACAAATTCTAGCAGAAGGATTGGATAAAATCTTTGAAGAAGCCGGGATGGCACTTCGCCAGCCCGGATGTTCAGCTTGTTTGGCCATGAACGATGATAAAATTCCGGAAGGAAAATACGCAGTTTCAACTTCGAACCGGAACTTCGAAGGTCGTCAGGGACCGGGTGCCCGCACCATGCTGGCCAGTCCGATCACCGCAGCTGCTGTTGCTGTAACTGGTGTAATAACCGACCCACGCGAGTTGATGTAAAGGGAAGGTCAGAATTTTGAGTCTTGAAGATTAGAATGTCAAGTGAAATTAACAATAATGGGAGCAAGTGAATTATCAGCATTTAAAGAGAAAATGAGGACTAAAAAGGTTGCACACGATTGTGTCAAGTTTTCATTAGAATTGCCTGAAAATGTACTTGGTAATCCTATCCATAAACAATTGATCAGATGTTCTACTTCTGTTGCGGCAAATTACAGGGCTTCTTGTATCGCACAAACTATTCCTTCAGTCATATCGAAAATGAGTATCGCGATTGAAGAAGCTGATGAGAGTGAATTCTGGATTGAATTTGCCATGGACGAAAAAATCGTTGAATGTGAAAAATCAAGAAAATTAATTCAGGAAGTGCATGAAATTGCTTCCATTTTAATAAAATCGAGGCAAACGCAACAAAGCAAAAGATTCTAACATTCTGAAATTCTAAATTCTAATATTCTAAAATTAAAACAATGGCTTACGATAAATTTGTAACATTAAAATCACGGGCAGTACCGATGCCCTACGAAAATGTCGATACTGACCAGATCATTCCGGCACGTTTCCTGAAAGCAGTGGAACGTAAAGGATTTGGCGATAATTTATTTCGCGACTGGCGCTATGATAAAAACAATCAGCCGATTGCTGATTTTCCATTGAATGACAATAAATACACTGGAAAAATTTTAGTTGGAGGTAAAAACTTCGGAAGCGGCTCAAGCCGCGAGCACGCTGCATGGGCAATCTATGATTATGGATTCCGTGTGGTAGTTTCCAGTTTCTTTGCCGACATTTTTAAAGGAAATGCACTGAACAACGGATTGTTGCCTGTTGTGGTGACTCCTGCTTTCCTTGAAAAGATTTTTCAGGCGGTTGAAAAAGATCCGACAGCTGAATTTGAAGTGGATCTTGAAAACCAGAAATTCACCATCCTGGCAACAGGCGAGTCAGAAGATTTCGAAATCAACCCGTATAAAAAGCACTGTTTGCAAAACGGCTTGGATGATATCGATTACCTGGTAGCCCTCAAGGATGATGTTGAAGCATTTGAACAGAATTAAAATAAACAGAGGATGACTGGAAAAATGGTCGAGGTGAAAAATGAGTTGCTCACTATCATGGATACCACATTGCGAGATGGTGAGCAAACCTCAGGGGTATCGTTTACTGATACCGAAAAACTGAGTGTTGCCAAAGTCTTGTTGGAAAGTGTGAAGGTTGATCGCATTGAGATCGCTTCTGCACGTGTGTCGGAAGGAGAATTCATTGCTGTCCGTCGAATTATGGAATGGGCGGCAGAAAATGGTCACCTGGACAAAATTGAAGTTTTGGGCTTTGTCGACGGTAAAATTTCACTCGACTGGATTAATAACGCCGGAGGGAAGGTGTTGAACCTACTTTGCAAAGGTTCCTTCAAACACGTGACCCAACAGTTGCGAAAAACTCCCGAACAGCATTTGGCTGATATTCTGAAAACGGTGGATTATGCCACGGAACTGGGTATCGCTGTCAATGTGTATCTGGAAGACTGGTCAAACGGGATGCGTAGTTCGAAGGATTACGTTCATCTTATGGTTTCAAAACTGAAAGAAATGAACATTCAGCGGATCATGCTGCCAGATACCCTGGGAATTCTTGATCCGGATGAAACCTACGATTTCTGTAAGGAAATGATCGAAGCGTTCCCGGATGTTCAGTTTGATTTCCATGCTCACAATGACTATGACCTGGCAATTGCAAACGTTTTTCATGCCATCAAAGCCGGGATCCGTTGTGTTCACACAACCGTGAATGGCTTGGGTGAGCGAGCCGGAAACGCACCGCTCTCCAGTGTGATTGCTACTGTGAAGGACCACATGCAGATGAAGACCAACGTCCATGAAACCATGCTGAACAAGGTTTCCAAGTTGGTGGAAAGTTTTTCGGGCATTCGTATTCCAACCAATAAACCACTGATTGGTGAGTTTGTTTTCACGCAATGTAGTGGTGTTCATGCTGACGGTGATAACAAAAACAATCTCTATTTTAATGATCTGTTGCCTGAACGCTTTGGCCGAACGCGGACTTATGCGCTGGGTAAAACTTCAGGGAAAGCAAACATTAAAGCCAACCTTGAAGATCTGGGGATTGTCCTGAGTCCCGAAGCGCTGAAGATCGTAACCAATCGCATCATCGAATTGGGCGACCGGAAAGAAACCGTCACTGCAGAGGATTTGCCCTACATTGTTGCTGATGTTTTACACGAGAATATCGAGCAGAAAATTCACGTCAATGACTATTCGTTGATGCAATCCATGGCGCTGAGACCATCAGCTACAATTAGTATGCGGATTAATGGGAAAGATTATGAGACCACGGCTGCCGGTGATGGTCAATATGACGCGTTTATGACTGCTTTGAAGAACATTTATAAAAAGCTGAAAAAGCCATTCCCAAAACTGATTGATTATTCTGTGACCATTCCTCCTGGTGGAAAGACGGACGCCTTGGTGGAAACGGTGATTACCTGGGAGCTTGACCGCGAATTTAAAACACGTGGATTGGCTCTTGACCAGACTGCAGCGGCAATCAAAGCGACTGTTCGTATGCTTAATTTGTTGGAACATACCAATAATGTATAGCGCATTCACAATATAACTACCCGTTTGGATGAATTTTCTTGCGGGTTTTTTAATGGTAAAAATTGAAATAAAAACAGATAAATGAAACTTAATCTAGCAGTTCTCCCAGGAGACGGAATTGGGCCTGAAATTGTTGAACAGGCCATGAAAGCAGTGAAAGCTGTTGCTAAAAAATTTAATCACGAATTAGAATACAAACATGCATTGACCGGTGCTGTGGCAATCGACGAAGTTGGTGAGCCTTACCCGGAAACAACTCATGAGTTGTGCATGCAGTCGGATGCGGTACTTTTTGGTGCCATTGGTGATCCAAAATTCGATAACAACCCAAAGGCCAAAGTGCGTCCAGAGCAAGGCTTGTTGTTGATGCGTAAAAAACTGGGCTTGTTTGCCAACATTCGTCCGGTAGAAACCTTCGAATCGTTGTTGCACAAATCACCGCTTCGTCGTGAGTTGGTTGAAGGAGCTAATTTTGTAGCGATCCGTGAGTTGACTGGTGGAATTTATTTTGGCGAAAAAGGTCGCAAAGACAATGGAAACACAGCTTTCGACACTTGTACTTACACCCGTGAGGAAATTGAACGTATCCTCAAGTTAGGTTACGAATTTGCGATGAAGCGCAATAAGAAACTGACTGTTGTAGACAAAGCCAACGTGCTGGAAAGCTCTCGTTTGTGGCGTGAAGTAGCCCAGGAGATGGCTCCAAACTACCCGGAAGTGAAAACCGAATACATGTTTGTGGACAACGCAGCCATGCAGATCATTCAGTGGCCGAAAAACTTCGATGTGATGGTAACTGAAAACATGTTTGGTGATATCCTGACTGACGAAGCAAGTGTAATCACCGGTTCGCTGGGATTGCTGCCTTCAGCTTCCATGGGGATTCATACATCGGTTTTTGAGCCGATTCACGGATCATATCCACAGGCTGCAGGAAAAAACATTGCCAACCCAATTGCAACCATCTTGTCAGCTGCCATGATGTTTGAATACGCATTCAACCTGGTGGACGAAGGAAAATTGATTCGCGACGCTGTAGCTGCGTCAATGGCTGAAGGTGTGGTGACCGAAGATATTGCTGAAGGCAAAGCTTACAAAACGTCAGAAGTAGGTGACTGGATCGCAGAGTGGATCGCAAAAGCCTAGGTTTCTGACAACACCGTATAAAAAAACCGTCATTGCTAGCTCAGCGAAGCAATGACGGTTTAATTTTTTTTGAGGGGTGAATATTATTCAGACTTTTCCTTTTCCAAACGCACATTGATGGCTGTCATCCCTTTGGGGCCTTTTTCGGTTTCAAAATAAACCAGGTTGCCTTCTTTAATATCTACTTCGGTATTATTAATATGAACAAATACGGTATCGCGGCTTTCCAGGTCACGGATAAATCCATAGCCTTTTGAATCGTTAAAAAACGATACGGTTCCTCTTCGTGTTGGATCATCTTTGTCGTTTGGATCGGCTTTCGGAATACTGACTTCGATATCTTCAGCTTTGATATCTTCTTTTTCCTCCGGATCGGGTGGGGTATCCATGATTACGCCATTCTCATCGACATAAGCAATCATGTCGTCCAGACTGTTTGGTTTGTCCTGCTCTTTACGAGCCTGGCGTTTCTGT
>DATFMO010000157.1:0-5387 GCA_035266925.1 Sunxiuqinia sp.
TATTTCGATGCTTATGTGCAAAAATCAACTTCGGCTGGCGAGCGATACCCGGATGTTAATAATGCCATTAGTAAACGAGTTAAAGAAGGAGCACTTATCCTGAACTACACCGGGCATGCAAATGAATCAGCATTGGCTAAAGAAAAGGTGTTGGAGATCAGCGATATTGATAATTGGTCGAACTATGACAAGCTACCGATTTTTGTAACTGCGACATGTGAGTTCAGCCGGTTCGACGGTGACGAGCAGTCGGGGGGAGAACACATCTATTTTAATCCGAATGGCGGAGGTATCGGACTTTTTAGTACAACCCGGGTGGTCTGGTCTGATCAAAACTTCGACCTGAATAAACAGTTTTATAATAATGTGTTTAAACAGGATGCTGATGGTAACAATTTGCGAATGGGTGACGTTATGAAGCGGTCAAAAAATGCGCTTTCGTCCACAAGTACGAATAAACGGAATTTTACTTTGATTGCAGATCCTGCACTTAGCCTGGCATTCCCAAAATATAAGATCGTTACTGAAACAATCAATGGTAAATCGACCGGGCAATTGACTGATACGATTGGTTCATTGTCCAAAGTAACAATTACTGGCCGGGTGACTGATAACCAGGGAAAAACATTGGATAATTTTAATGGCGACTTGGTGCCGATTGTATACGATAAAGCCCACCAGGTTGAAACATTGGGGAACGCGGGGGAAAAGCCGTTTGATTTCAGTTTTCAGGATAATATTATTTACCAGGGAGTCACCACGGTTACCAATGGAAAATTCGAGTTTTCATTCATAGTACCGAAAGACATATCTTATGCGGAAGGCCAGGGAAAAATCATATACTACGCCAATAATGGCAAAGTGGATGCACACGGCTATTTTACCAACTTTCAGATTGGTGGTGCTCATGGTGGATCATTTAACGATAACAATGGACCACAAGTCAACCTTTATTTGAACAGCAGTGATTTTAAGTCGGGCGATGAGGTTGGTAAAAAATCGATTTTGATAGCCGACATTTCAGATGAAAGTGGCGTCAACACAGCTGGCGTGGGAATCGGTCACGACATCACCGCGGTGATTGATGATGATTACAATAATATCCTCGTATTGAACGATTCGTACTTGAGTGATAAAGACAGCTATAAAAAAGGACAAGTTATTTTTCCGATCAACGGATTGAGTGCTGGGGAACACACCCTGAAATTTAAAGTTTGGGATGTGTTGAATAATTCCACTGAGGTTGAAATTCACTTTGTAGTAAGCGAAAAACTTGAAATATCGGAAGTGAAATGTTATCCCAACCCGGCAAATAACTACACCAACTTTGTTTTTAAACACAATCGCCCGGATGATTCATTTGACACACGGGTTGAAATCTATGATTTTAGTGGCAATTTGGTTGATGTGTTGAAACAGCGCTTAGGTTCAAATGGAGCGCACAGTTTACCCTTATTATGGAAAATCAACGACAGCCAGGTTTTAGTTAGAAATGGCGCTTATTTGTACCGGGTAATTATCGACGCTGATGATGGTTATTCGGCCAGTAAAACAGGAAAGATTATCATTTCAAGGTATTAGTTTTTAGGCCACATACTTTTTAAGATACTTTTACGTTTTCAATTTTGTGTTTCCAGCTTGGGAACTCTGAGACAATGATATATATTTGCAACTCAATTTTTTGAAAAGATAAATAATGAAAAGACGACTCGCAATCTTTGCAGCCTTAATCGGACTTAGCTTATTGACCCAAAAGACATTTGCTCAGGGGACCACCTCTACTACAGGAGCCAATACCATTTTAACAGGAGTGCCATTTTTGACGATTGCTCCTGACTCTCGCGCCGGTGCAATGGGAGACGTTGGTGCTGCCACCTCTCCGGACATGAACTCGCAACATTGGAACCCCGCAAAATATGCTTTTATTTCCAGCGATATGGGAGTTGGCTTGTCGTATACTCCATGGTTGAGAAACTTGGTATCCGATATCAACCTGGCTTACCTTGTTGGATATAAAAAGTTGGATGACCAGCAGACAATCAGTGCTGCATTGCGTTATTTCTCGTTAGGTAGCATCACTTTCATGAGTGAGTATGGAGATGTTCAAGGACAACAAAACCCAAACGAATTTGCTCTTGACTTGGCATACACACGTTTGCTGTCAGAAAAGTTCTCAGGATCAGTTGCCTTGCGTTACATCCGTTCTGACCTCACCGGAGGACAGTTGGTCAATGGTGTTCCGTCAAATGCGGGTACTTCATACGCTGCTGATATTGCGTTTTATTACCAGAATGAATTCCGGGCTAATCGAAAAGAATCAACCTTTTCAGCAGGTATCGATATCTCAAACATTGGTACTAAAATTTCATACACCAATGGTGAAACAAAAGACTTCATTCCAACAAACCTTCGTTTAGGAGTAGGATACAAAACTGAAATGGATCGTTATAACACAATCGGTTTTTATTTCGATTTAAATAAACTGCTTGTACCAACGCCAAGTAGAGATACAGTTGACATTGTTGCTGGTGGATTCAGTAAAGACAAATCTGTTATTGCTGGTATTTTCAGCTCATTCACCGATGCTCCCGGAGGTTTCAAGGAAGAACTTCAGGAGATCAATGCTTCATTAGGTATTGAATATTGGTACAATAAGCAATTTGCACTGCGTGCCGGATATTTTTATGAAAGTCCAAACAAAGGGAACCGGAAATTTTTCACAGCAGGTGCAGGTTTAAAATTGAATGTTTTTGCGCTTGACTTTTCTTACCTGATCCCAACCGAGCGAAACAACCCACTGGAAAACACGTTGCGGTTCTCACTGTCATTTGACTTGGAATCATTCAGGAATCAAAGGCGATGATGCCGTTTCGAATAGGATATGGATATGACGTACACCGTTTAGCTGAAGGAGAAAGCCTTTGGTTAGGCGGTGTTCTCGTTGAACACGATAAAGGAACAGTGGCACATTCCGATGGCGACGTGCTGATCCACGCACTTTGTGATGCCATGTTGGGCGCAGTCAAGCTACGTGACATTGGCTATCATTTCCCTGACACATCTGCGGATTTTAAAAATGTAGATAGCAAAGTGCTACTGACAAAAGTAAACCAATTGATTCGCGAGAAAGGCTATCAATTGGGGAATGCTGATATCACAATTGTGGCACAAAGGCCGAAGTTAATGCCACACATCCCGGCAATGGAAAATAAATTGGCAGAAGTGCTGGAAACCGGGGAAGATGCCATTTCAATAAAAGCCACAACGACCGAAAAATTAGGATTTGAAGGTCGCGAAGAAGGCATTTCAGCCCATGCGGTTGTCTTATTAGTAAAAATAGAATCATGAAGAAAAAGACCTTGGTAATTGGCGCCAGCGAAAAGCCGGAACGGTATTCCAACAAAGCCATTAAAGCTTTGCTGAATCATGACCATCCAGTGGTTGCAATAGCTGCTCGCTCAGGAAACGTAGAAACTGTTGATTTTGATACGGTTAAAAAGGCCTATCAAGATGTCGATACAGTGACCATGTATGTCGGGCCCCGCAATCAACCGGGTTACTACGATTATATTATTGATCTCAAGCCCAGGCGGGTCATTTTTAATCCCGGAACAGAGAACGCCGAATTTGCTTCCAAATTAAAAGCAGAGGGGATTGAACCAGAAGAAGCCTGTACCTTGGTTTTATTAAGTATTGGTGCCTACTGATGTTTAAAACAATTACCACCATCGAAGAATACAACAAGTTGGTTGACGAAGAGCTGGCCATGTTGGTTTATTTCTCAACCAATGAATGCAACGTTTGCAAAGTGTTGAAACCAAAGGTTGGAGAGATGATTCTGGAGAACTTTCCGGAGATAAAACTTTGCTATGTGAACTTGAATAATTCGCCAGAGATTGCTGCGCAGCAACGGATTTTTACCGCACCAACACTACAGGTGATTTTCGACCGGCGAGAATTTATCCGAAAAAGCCGGAATTTTGGGCTTGATGAATTGAAATCAGAAGTAAGTCGCCCATATCAATTAATGTTCTCTTAATTTTTTTCTTTGACAAACTCATAAATAAGGTTATTTTTAACTATCTAAAAATGCCTTTGAGTTGAAAATTTTGTTGCGCATAATCCTTCTTTTTACAACTTGCCTGTTGATGGTTAATTCTTTACAGGCTGAAAATTCCAAGATCGATAGCTTGAAAGCATTGGTGCCTGATCTTGAGGGGACCGCACTTGCCAATACTTACCTGGACTTGGGGAAAGAATACATGTATATTTCGCCTGGCAAATCAATTGAATATGCCAATAAAGCACTCGATATTGTAGCTGGCTCTAAACAAAAGAGCGAAATATGCTATGCTAATTTGCTGATTGGAATGGGGCATATCTTCACCGGTGATTTTAATCTTGGAGAAAAATATATAAATACGGGATTGAAATTAGCCCGAGAAATTAATAATCCTAAATACATTAGTCTTGGCTTGAGTTCACTTGCTGGCTATTACATGAATACCGGAAACTACAAAAAAGCCTTGGATCTGTTTAATCAAAACCTGCAAATGGCGAAAAAGGCGGGCCAGAAAGATCAGGTTGCAAAAGCAAAGTTCAATATTGGATCGATTTTGACCAATAAAGGGGATCGTGCTGGCGGCTTGAGATACATGACAGAAGCGCTGAAGTACTTTGAATCAACCGATAACTTGACGATAACTGCCCGGATTCTGAATAATATCGCGGTCAACTACCATAGCTGGAAAGATTATGATCTGGCATTGAAATATTATCGAAAAACCCTGCGCTTATATGAGCGGACTGGTGATATTATTGGAAAAGCAGTTGTGTTGAATAATATCGGCGAAATCTACAAGGACAAAGGCCAGTATGACATGGCTTTAAAATATTACAACCAGATTTTTGATGTGGCCAAAACACATGATGTGAGTCGTTTTTATTTAGCGATTGGTTGGGTCGGTTTAGCCGAAACATATCAAAAGAAAGGGGATGATTCATTGGCACAGGATTACGCCAGAAAGGCGCTGGCAGAGTTTAAAAAGAGCAACATGCCAGAAGGGCAAGTCCATGCCAAATTAGTTCTGGCTGCTGTTGCTATGGACAATGGAAGCCTACAAAAAGCAAAAGATCTTGTGGCGGTGTGTATTCGGGAATCCCAAAAAATTGGAATCAAGGAATTAACTCAGAATGCATTTCTGTTGTATTCGCAAGTGTTGGAGAAACAGCGTGATTATCGAGGCGCACTGGAAAATTATAAACAGTACATTCAAATTACGGATTCGTTGGATAAAGAAGACGAAACGCATCAGTTGGCGCTTCATAGGGCAGAATTAGATTTATCTGAAAAAGAAAGTGAGATTCAACTGTTGCAGAAAGACAAT
>DATFMO010000158.1:0-17043 GCA_035266925.1 Sunxiuqinia sp.
GCAATTTTACCGGGCGATGACCACCTTTAAAGGGGCTGCACGTCGGCTGGAGACCTTGTCGGAAAACGAAAACTGCACTGTTTTTTACGATTTTGCCCATTCGCCCTCCAAACTGAAAGCAACCACCGAAGCGGTGAAAAAGCAATTTTCCAACCGCCAATTGGTGGCCGTGATGGAATTGCACACCTTCAGCTCGTTGAAAAAAGAATTCCTGCCGCAATACCAGGCTTGCATGGACGAAGCCGATGAAGCTTTTGTTTTTTTCAACCCAAAAACACTGGAACACAAACAGCTCTCCCCCATCAGCAAAGAAGAAGTGGCACAGGCATTTGCCAAAGAAGGCTTGCAGGTTTTTACCGATCCTGAAGAATTATTCAGCCAACTTCAGCAAAGAAACTGGGAAAACAAAAACCTGTTAATCATGACTTCCGGCAACTTTTCCGGTCAGGATTTGAGAGCCATTGCCAAAGAAATCACCGGCAATCCCGTGCAGTTCCAAAATCGCGACAAATGGCTGCAACATCCGGATGGGGCGGTGAGCTGATATCCTGAAAAAAGTTTTACGCTGTTTTTGAACAAACTTGGTCACTCGCGGCTGAATTTTGTATTCCTTGATACCTATTATTTAGCTAATATTGTTTACTCAGATAAACAATTATTCGTATTTTTGTTCATCTAAGGAGGCAATAATATGGAAGCAATATTTGAACGTTCGAGACAAAAAATAAGCTCTGCACCCCGGTCATTTATTCGTGGAATAATGGAGAAAATCCATTGGGATGCGCGACTGATTGGAATTAGGGGAGCACGAGGCGTGGGCAAAACAACTTTGTTACTACAATACATCCGGCTGAATCTACGCCGTGATCACACGGTCATATATACCAGTCTCGATAATATTTGGTTTGCAGAACACAAGCTATACGATTTCACCGACTCCTTTGTGAAACAAGGAGGAAAATACCTGATTCTGGACGAAGTACATAGATATCCGAATTGGTCGCAGGAAATCAAAAATATTTATGACGATTTTCCTGATCTGAAAATTGTATTTACAGGTTCTTCGCTTCTTGAAATCCTGAATGTCCGCGCTGATTTGAGCCGTAGAGCAATAGTTTATGAAATGCAGGGCTTTTCATTTCGAGAGTACCTGAACATGAACTTGAAAACCACTTTCCCAATTTTTACTTTTGAGGAAATCATAACAAAACACAATCAACTGTCGGAAAATGTCTTATCACAAATCAAAGTTTTTGAACATTTTCAAGGATATTTAAAAAACGGTTACTACCCTTTCTATAACGAAACACCGAAGCTATACTATCATCGAATTAACGAAGTGATCAACATGATACTTGATGTCGAGCTACCCATGCTCAGAGGGGTTGATGTTGCATTTGTTCCCAAAGTAAAGCAATTACTTCAAATTATTTCTGAGTCGGTTCCGTTTGTCCCCAACATCACGAAGCTCAGCGAGCGAGTTGGCATTACCCGGAAATCGCTGCTGACCTATCTCTACGCGCTTGAAGAAAGCCACCTCACGATCCATTTGCGCAAGAAAGCTTCAGGGATTAGTAAACTTCAAAAGCCCGAACGGGTTTTTCTTGAAAATACAAACTTGATGTTTGCCCTTTCTGGAGAAACCGTTCAGACGGGCCATGTGAGGGAGACCTTTTTTGCCAACCAGTTGAAAGAATCACACCGTTTGCAATATGCCGAAAAGGGAGATTTTCTGGTGGATGGAAAATACACTTTTGAGATTGGTGGAAAAAATAAAGGAACAGAACAAATACAGGGGCTGGCCAATGCCTTTGTGGTGGCTGATGACATCGAATACGGTTTTAAAAATAAAATCCCGTTATGGCTGTTTGGGTTCCTTTATTAATGCCGAGCGTAAGGCACTTATTTTGCTGCGAACTCGGAACCCGGTGCAGTTCCAAAATCGCGACAAATGGCTGCAACACCCGGATGGGGCGGTGAGCTAAAAAACAAGGGGAAGTCCTTTCTGGCTTCCCCTCATCGCTAAATCAATACTAATATATATGAAAAAAAAGGCCATGTTTTTACTATCTCAAAGAAACAATTCACCGTTTCCTCCGAATATGCTGTCCAAAGAAATCCCATCTTTTAGATGAATTGTTCTCATCCCCAATTTTGCTGCAGAAACTATATTTTGCAAGGTGTCATCGATGAACAACGTTTCATTGGCGATGAGTTGGTTTTCTTCAAGTAACAATGAAAAGATTCTGGTATCAGGTTTTTTAAAACCCACTTCGTGTGAATAATAGACTTCTTCAAACAAGCCGGACAAACCATCTTTAAATGAAAATTTGTGTTCTAAAAGTTGGTTGTACCTTTCCACATGGATTGAATTTGTATTGCTTAAAAGAAAGATCCGATATCTTTTCTTTAACCGCTTTAACAAATTTATATTTTCGCGAGGTGTATCTCCTAGCATGGCCATCCAAGCAGTGTCCAGTTCTTCATCTGTAATTGGAGCGGGAATTTTACATTTCAATTTGCTTCTAAATTCTTCGGGAGAGATCATTCCTGTTTCGTGTAGAACAAATAGTTCTGACTGCACAGTTTGACTGTAATAGTTCTCGAAATCATTAATGCCGTATTGTTTAAAGGCATTAATTGTCGCACTGAAATCGATTGAGGTAATGACCCCACCCCAATCAAAGATGATGTTTTTGATATGATTCATATGTACTGTAAAATAAATTAGTCTTCTCTTTTTGCGTTCCAAACAGCCAACGCCAGGATCACGGATATAATTGCAGATCCCAGCCAGAACCACTTAGCCATGGAAAAATCGTAACTTGTCACTTTGGCGATTTCTGACTTTCCGTCTTCAATTAAAATGCCACTCATCAAATCTTGGAACCCAGCTCCCATATAACTGGCAATCCCGACTAATCCGAGAGCAGCTCCAGACGCTTTTTTTGAGGCAATATCAATAGCCATTAACCCACCAAGGAAAGTAATCAGTATTCCGATGGCGAAACCAAACAAGGCCATGCTCAACGTATCCATCCACAAATGCCCATCAGGATAAAAAAGGAAAAGAGACAAGGATAGTACGTTCAACAATCCAGCAACCAATGCAGGGATATTTCGACTACTTTTAAAGACCTTGTCCGATACGATTCCTGCAACAACAGTCCCTACAATTCCACTAATAGCACTGACTGAAACAATCGAACTGGCTTCCAAGTTTGAATAACCTTTCTCAGCTTGCAGGTAAAATATTCCCCAACTTTCCACGGCATACCTGCTGATATACATGAAAGCACTGGAAAGAGCCAAAACCCAAATAAATGGGTTCCTTAAAACTTCGAGCTGTAGCTTGCCGATAGATTTCCCCTTCGATGGGACAGCCGCATGGTCATTCTTGAAATCGGCGATAGCGGGCAACCCCTTGCTTTCGGGGCTGTCATGCAAAAAGATAAAAACAACTACTGCCCCAGCAAGCCCGGATATGCCTGCACCGTAGAATCCCCAACGCCAGCCAAACAGGCTAACAATAAATGCCACCCCGATGAAGGTCATGGCTTTACCAATGCTGTGACTGGCACTCCAAACACCATAGTAGCTTCCGCGTTCGCGGTTGCTGAACCATCGAGATAGTGCAACAACACTTGGAGCTGCCCCCATGGATTGGAACCAGCCGTTCAGCCCCCATAAAAAGATAAAAGCGATAAACGGAACAGTAAGCCCAAGTGACAAGTTGATCAGCGAGGTTAATAGCAAACCGGTGGACATAAACCGCTTGATGTTGCTCCTGTCGGCTATAAAACCATTGGTCAGTTTGCCAATCGCATAGGTAAAAAACAAGGCAGAGCCGATCATACCAAGTTGTGTTTCATTGATAAAGCCAGCATCGACCATTGGCTTTTTCACCACACTCAGGCTCAGCCGGCAAACATAGAAAAGGCTGTAGCCAATCGTTGTGGAAACAAACACCGACCAACGTAAACGACTATAAGTTTGATTGATCTTTGAAGCATCAACACTCGTTTTGAATGGCGGAAGTGCTTTAAAAAATTGAACTAAATAGTTTCTCATTGTGATTCAGGATTAAACAAACCTCTCCCATGGAACACTTTACAAATGCTCCTTTCGACAGAAATTCAATTAAAAGGGAAGAGGGATCGTCTTTAAATTGTAATTAATATTTTTAGTCGTGCAATCCCTTCTTCCTGAGATAATTCAACATCAATTTTGGACGGTCTGTCTGGATGAAAGTTGCTCCCTTTTTGAGGATCCATCCCCAATTGGCATCCGGGTCGCTCAGCGCTAGCTCATCATCGTGCCCGGCACAAAGATCGTCCCAGAGCGAATTGATCCAGATGGGGACACCCTGCTGCTTCATCTTTTGCAGCTGACTATCTACTGGTGAATCATTGGTTTTAAAAATGACCTCGAAGGCCGCAGGTTTACTATTTTGGATGAAATCATCCACGTAACTGCTCATATTAGGTGTTTCTCCTGAAACAATCGGGATGTATTGAATTTCGTCAATCAGTGATCCATAATCCCGGCGCACTTCATCGTAAGGGTGTATCCCTTTGATCAGCGCCTGCTGCAATGTTCCGGTCTTTTTCAGAACTGCCACCACTTTGTCGAGGCAATCCCAGCCCTTGTCCACATTGACCAATATATTCCCTTTGGCGGCAAGCATAAAATCCTCAAAAGACGGAATGTGTTGGTAGGTTGCATGCCCCTGTCCTGCCTTTAAAAAGAATTTTTCCAGTTCGTCGTAGGTATAATCAGAAACCTTCCCCGTCCCTGTCGTTGTCCGGTCAATGGTGTTGTCATGCATGATCACCAACACACTGTCTTTGGTCAGGTGTACATCTGTTTCCACGACATCGATTCCCATGGCAATACAATTTTTCAACGCCTGAATGGAATTCTCGGGGGCATTCCGCCAATCGCCACGGTGGGCTGTTACAAAAACATAATTGTTCGATTTTGCATGAAGGTGTGCCAATATTTTTTCCGAAGAAGAAGGCTGGTTTGTTGCCTCAACCTTGGTTTTTTGATTTGGCTGGGCGCACGATGCAAGGGCAATCGCCCATATTGTCAATAAAAAAGTTGCTTTTATCAATTTCATTTTTTGTGTTCGATTAGAAGAGGTTGCCCTGAGTAATAGTTTGAACATGTCAGCGTCGGTCGCGTCAAAAGACTGGCTTTTACGTCATTGCGAGGAGGAACGACGAAGCAATCTGTTAGTTTATTATCTGAAAGATTGCTTCGCTTCGCTCGCAATGACGGGTTACGCTTACTTTTTGATACGGATCCTGAAACAAGTTCAGGATGACATGATCCCTGTTTTTCAGGGCAACCTCTTTGTTTTAACTGAAAGATTTAGTATCCTGTATTTTGTGTAATGACCGGATCGGTATCGATAACAGTCTGCGGCACAGGGAACAAAAGATCATGCTGGTCGATGGTAATATTTTTACCTGTCGAATTAAAATAGGCATTCATCGTTGAGATGGCTTCACCTCTACGCACCAGGTCAAACCAACGATGTCCCTCACCGACCAGTTCAAGCCTGCGCTCCAACTGGATAGCCTTGTCCACATCATCTTTTGAAGCAGCTGTGGTATTTTGCAACCCAGCTCTTGTTCGGATCGAGTTCAACAGGTCGATTGCAGTTGATGTGTTATTCAGTTGATTGTCCACTTCGGCCAACATAAGTACAACATCGGCATAACGAAGCACGACCCAGTCACTACCGCCATCCGAGGAATTGGTCAGGTTTGGCGTTAACTTTTTCAGATAAGGCGTACCGATATCGGTTACATCCAAATAAACACCTTTTCTTAAATCCTGATCCGAATAAAGGTTGTACAATTCATGAGTCGGCAAATCGTGTCCCTTTGCACTTGCCACTGTTCCAGAGGGGCTGAATTGTGAAAAAGCATTGCTCCCTTCCGAGCTTCCATTTACACCTGATGCAAATTGTACCGAAAAAATGATTTCTTCGTTATTCTCATTATCAATGGAAAATACATCGCTGACATTAGGTAACAGTTTGTATAGACTCGAATTAACAACAGCCTGCAATTGTGTTTTCGCATCTGAATATTTGCCTTGGGTCAGGTACACCTTTCCCAAAAGGGTCTGCGCGCTCCCTTTCACAGCCCTGCCCGGGTCAGAAGGTGCTTCAGGTAAATTGGCAATAGCATCGGTTAGGTCTTTTTCAATCTGGGCATAAACATCAGCAACCGGAGTACGTGTTTGGCCAAAAAAATCATTGGGATTAGTTGTTTCCTTGGTCACCAAAGGAACATCGCCCCAAATCCGAACCATGTTAAAATAGAGCAATGCCCTGATAAACTGCATCTCGCCTTTCCGGGCCTTCTTCACAGCATCATCGGTAAAGGAGATGGCATCAATCCTGTTCAAGACCACGTTTGCCCGTTGGATACCGATGTAGGATTGTTGCCAGATTCTTCCAAAAATCCCGTTAATAGGGATTGAAGTGAATTCGTCCAGTTGGCCAAAGATCCCACCATCATTGGCAGGTACTTCTTCCCACGAATTATCAGAAGGCACTTCACCAATGGCAGGAACGTACAGGCCATACAAGTTATTGGACTGGAGTGCTGCATATACACCCATTACCGCTGATTCAATGTCCGTCTCATTGGAATAGAAATTATCAGCGACCCTTTTGGTAATTGGATATTGGGTCAATTGGTCCTCGCACGATGAAAAGAAACAGGCGAGCACAGTAAAAATTAAACTTAACTTATATATTAATTTCATGATAAATCTTTTTTAAAATGTAACATTTACCCCTGCTGTAATCGTCTTGGGAATTGATGGCCAAGTATTACGTGCATCACCTTGTTTTAGAGGATCGTCCGCGGATGCCTCCGGGTTCATACCCCGATATTTACTGAAGGTAATCAGGTTATTTGCGGTGACATAAATCCTCGATTTGGCAATTCCAAGGTTTTGTAACGTATTGCTTTTGATTGTGTACCCCAACTGAATATTCTGCAGACGCAGATAGTCGGCATTTTGAAAAAACAGATTCGACGCCCGTGTATTTTTTCGGTTGTTAGAAAAATTACCCAGGTTGGGCTGCCCCAGGAATCCGTCTGGATTGTCTACCGGATGATAGCGATGATCAAAATAATATTGGTCAGCCATTGAGAACCCTTCGCCTACTTCAGTAAAGAGGTATATCAGCTTTTCGTAAACCTTCCTTCCCTCAATGCCAACGAAACTAAAACCAAAGTCGAAGTTTTTATAGTTTAGGTTAGCGCCAAAGGCATAAGTAAAATCCGGAGCATAAGTTCCAAAACCCTTACGGTCATCTGGTGTAATTTTACCATCATTGTTTAAGTCCTTTACCATATAGTCTCCTGTTAATGTGCCGTCTAAATGAGGGGAATTGTCAATCTCGTCTTGGGTTTTATATACCCCGGTAATCTCATAACCATACATCTCGGCAATAGGACCGCCGACCTTGGTTCTGAAAGCGTTATTGCTCCCGGTAATAATCTGGTCTTGTCCCGGTCCCAACTCCAATACCTCATTCTTCATGGTTGTCAGGTTGGTGTTGAACGACAGGGAAACTTCGCCCAGCTTAAAATTTTGTCCTGAAAATTCGAACTCGAAACCAGTATTCCTGACTTTCCCAATGTTTTGAAGTGAAATGCTATAACCCGATTGTTGTGGCACTGGAACGTTTAACAACAGATCTGAAGTGGTGGAATTGTAATAGTTGGAGGAAAGATTCAATTTGCTTTTCAACATTCCCAGGTCAAGCCCAATGTTGTAGGATTTGTTGGTCTCCCATGATAGGTTTGCGTTCGGCGAGCTGGTGGAAGCAAGCCCAGGGGCCAAGGTACCTCCCAGTACATAATCGTCACCAGAAACCAACGCCTGAGAACTGTAGGCGCCAATTTGATTGTTCCCGGTAGATCCCCAGCTTCCTCGAAGTTTTAAGTAGTTCACAAACTTGTCTTTGGCAAAAAACGATTCATTGCTGACAATCCATCCCAGCGAGAATGATGGGAAAATCCCCCATTTGCTGTTCTTGCCGAACCTTGAAGAACCGTCCCGACGGATCGTTGCATCGATCAGGTAGCGTTCGTCGTAATTGTATTTAACACGGCCGATATACGAAATCTGTGTCCATTTGTACCGGTTGCCATCAAATGCGAAATTACTTCCACCTGCCACATTGTCGATGCTGTTGTCTACAAATCCCGTAGCCGACAATAAGGAATTAATATCCGTTTGCTGCTCATACGAATAACCTAATAGTCCATTAATTGTGTGTTTCCCAATTTTCTTATTGAAGTTAAGCGTATTGTCGATGATATAATCTTCAGCACGAATATTGTTTTCATTACTATGTGCTTCCAGGCTCCCAACATGTGTCCGGTATTGACCAATGTTCGAAGGCTGAAAATAATCGAGAAAAGAACTCCTGAAATCACCACCAACGCTGGTCTTGAATTTTAGATAATCCGTCAATTTCAGTTCCGCATAGGCATTCCCGAATACCCTGAAATTATACTGTCTGTTCTTTGACATTAACATCATGGCAACCGGGTTTTCCGCCAAGGCGCCATCCTGTGGTGTGTTTCCTTCAATCTGTTTACTGACAGCAAAACTTCCATCGTCATTATAAACCGGGAAGAACGGATAGGCTATATAACCTACATCAACCGGATTGGCAGGGAATTTCCAGTTTCCATCACCAACCATATTTTTTACAGAATAGGACGTATTCGTATTGATCCCAAACTTGATTCTGTTAGATAGCTGGGAGTCCATCTTCATGTTCAGGGTGAAACGTTCGTAATCCGAACCAATGACAATACTCTGCTGGTTATGATACCCCAGAGATGCATAAAAATTTGTTTTGTCGCCACCACCATTCACCGATAAGTGGTAATCGTTATAGTTAGCTACACGGTAAATTGCATCGTACCAGTCGGTATTGGTCAGGCCTGGTTTTCCATCCAAATAGGGTTGTGTATAGGTCAAATTCAATTCCCGCTTGCTGGCACCTTTTGCCAACCGAGTGGCATTGTCATCTGCTGCACTGCGATTGGCTGGATCTTTGGAAACATAACCCCAATCGCGGGCTTCCTTGAACCAGATCGCAGCATCGTAGGCGTCCACCAGCTTGACTTTGTCGCTGCGTTCCTGCACACCACTCTGAACATCGAGATTGACCTGTAGTTTGCCATGCTTTGCCTTTTTAGTTGTTACCAGAATAACCCCATTTGCCGCACGGGAACCAAAAATAGCAGCCGATGCCGCATCCTTTAAAATGTCGATGGATTCAATATCTTTAGTATCGATTGAGCTTAGCGAGCTTCCTTCGGAAAGAGGTAATCCGTCAACAACAATCAATGGGTTTGTTCCAGCTGTCAATGTTCCCATTCCACGAATCACAATTTGCGAATCGTCTCCCGGGTTTCGACCGGTTTGATTGACAATCACACCGGAAATCTTTCCCGTCATGGCCTGGTCAAAATTACTCGAAGCGTAACTCGCAAGTGATTCAGATTTAATTTTGGAAACGGCGCCATTGACCCGCACTTTTGAATCGGTTCCATAGCCAATGGCCACCACCTCGCCAATACCAACGGTACTTTCGGCAAGTACTACATTGATTGTTGTCTTTCCCACAACTGGAACCTCCTGCGTGGCCATCCCAACAAAAGAAAAAACCAAAGTCGCGTCGGCTGGCACATTATTGAAGGAATAATTACCATCGGTATCAGTAATCGTACCCTTTGAAGTTCCTTTGATGGCAACCGTTACTCCGGGTAATGGTGCGCCAGAAGCATCTGTTACACTTCCTTTGACGGTTATTTCCCCTTGCATGATCGGAGAGACTTTCCCCAAAGCATCTTTTTGATACAGGAAAACCTGGCGGTCATCAATCCGATAAGCCACATTCGTCCCGGCAAACAATTGATCAAGCACCTGATCAATGGTTTGTCCCTTCACCTCAATCGACTTTTTGCCCAACGAATTGATCACGTCCGCATCATAAATAAAAATGAAACGGCTGCTGTTCTCGATGGATAACAGGATGTCGCCCACCTTGGAATCCTGAAGCCGGAGATCGAGCTTTGTTTGCTGGGAATACGACCTTGCCGAAACGGTCAAAGTCCCGACCAGCAGTAATAGAGAAATCAGTCTCATAATTAAAAACAGAGCTTTTAACTTTTTCCAATATCGGGAAAAAGCATAATTCATTACTTTTTTCATAACTTTGGTGTACTTTAAATTAATTATTATGCCTTTAGGCATGATTTTAAAAAAACCGGTTGGTGTTGGTAGCACCAACCGGTTGTTTTTTATTGATACAATAGGTACGTATTCTCTCCTTTCTTCAAATAGTGCATTTTACTCATGACAGCAATGCCGGACAAAATCCTTTCCGGGTCTTCTTTTAAATCCAATTTGCCGTCAATTCGAATCTGATGAGTGTTCCCCCTGATTTCAACCTGAATGTTATAATAACTTGAAATTCGCTTCAATAGCGCTTCAACATTTTCATCCTTAAATTCAAGATAACCATGTATCCACGAAATATGGTTTCCGATATTATCCACCTTCTCCAAATCAATGTGCTCATTGTCATCTGTGAGCGAAGCAATTTGGTTTGGCTTCATGATGACGGAACTTGCAAACAGTTGATCGTTAACGGTCAGTTTCACTTTTCCTTCAACCAACACCGTATTGTACAGGTTTTGCTTTTTGTAGGCCTGCACGTTAAATGTGGTACCCAACACCCTCACTTTAAATTTATCGGTATGAACGAAAAACGGCTTCTTCGGATTTTTGGTCACCTTGAAATAGGCTTCCCCTTCCAGGTAAACTTCTCGTTCGTCTCCAGTGAACTGTGGCGGAAAAATCAAGCGCGATCCCGAATTCATTTCCACGCGGGTGCCGTCGGCAAGTATTACCGTCCCTCGTTTTCCATAAGGAACGACCAGTTGATTAAATCCCATCCCTGTCTGTTTGACTTGGATACTATCATTTAAAACGATGGATTTTCCTCCATCAACAGACTCAACATGAGGGTGACTGTTCCCCAGATCCATGTCTTTCCCGTTAGGGAGAAAAAGTCTGGACTGATCAAAATTGGTTGGATTTGAGTCTGCAAACTCCACCATTTGAGGTGGTTGTGATACATAAAATAATGCACCTGTTCCCAACGAAACCAGCAAAATCAGCACTGCTGCATAACGAAGGAGGCTGAAGTTCCTTTCCCTTCGTTGGCTACCCTGGATTTTCATCCAAAGTTTGTATTTGCGGTCAAGTGATTGCGCTTGCTTTTTAGTTTGAAGACCGAGTATGATTTTTGAAGCTAACCGGATATTCTGACGATGAGCTGATGCCCCTTCAATGAAATCTAAAAGATTGGCTCCGTCATTTTCGCAGACAAGCTGCCAGAAGTCTTCGTTCAGGACAAGATCAACAACTTCTAAACTTTCATATTTCCGCTTTTTCAAATCCATTTACCGGGCTTTTACTAAATAGAGAGTTCCCAATAAATTTTCTGGACATGAAAAATCATTTTTTTTTAATTTTTTCCATTTGGCTTCTGTTTTTTGCCCCGAACTGGCTTAGTTTGCCATTCCTCAGAAGGAGGGAGTCTGTCTGCTATTAATATGACGAATGTCGGATTTTCAATATTCATGTGACAAAACAAATCCGAAGACGTGAAACAGATACAGTTCTCTCGAATACCTCGGGAAATCGTTAACCACTTTCGGACAAGCCGAAAGGGTTCGCTTCATGTATATTTTTGCTTTTCATTCCAACGAAAACAGGAATCTGCCAGATAATTTTCACCTTCCCTTAGGCACGTTCCGGTTATCGTCTTGACTTTCGGATTCCAACGTACACCCAAAAGAATAAATTCGGGTGGTCACCAACTTCTTTTTCAATATCTTCCTTGATAAATTTGATGGAACGGTAGATTGATTTGTAGCATGAATCGACCGAGATATCCAACATTTTGGCGATCTCCGGATAATCCAGCTCCTGGTTAAACCGCAGATAAATGATCTCCTGCTGCTTGGAACCGAGCTTCTCAATACTTTTCTGAACCAGTTGCATGACCTGATCGCGTTCCTCACTTTCCATTTGGACTTCAGCGCCATTAAAAGAAAACTGATCCGGTGATTCTGTAATCTCCCCAGAGAAAGTCATCCGCTTTTTCTTCTGGAGCTGATTGAACAGTTCCCTGCGGAAAGCTTGTAACAGGTATAAACGGAGGTTGGAAACAGGGTTCAGTTTTTTTCGTTTCTTCAACAAATAGCCAAACACGTTCTGGATGCAATCCTCTATCAGATTTCTGTCCGGCGTATATTTCAGCGCAAAGTCATATAAAAAATCAAAATGTTCGTAGTAGATCAGTGAAAGGGCCTCCTGGCTTCCATCAACCCTGAAGTTGTCCCACATCCTGCTATAATCGTTTTCCGATAATGCGCTCACCTGAAAGCTATTAAATTAGTTCGACTTTAATTCACTCATAAACTCAGTTGCACCAAATGTATAAAATTATTGCCATTGGCTCAGAATTAAAAGAAAATGTAACAGGAATGTTGCAGGATTTTAATCGAAAATTGTCCATTTTACTCAAACCGCCAATCGGTCGCACCCGAAGGAAAACAGATGCTTCGCTGCCGTTTAATCAATCATCCATACCGTTGACTAAATTGGTATTTGTATCTTTCGTTGTTTTCGCAACATTTGAGGAAACAAATCAAAAGCCACAATGAAAATAGCACGCTTTTCCTTGTTAATTTGCAAAACTAATCCATTTTCAAACGCTCCATTAAAATCTCTTTTTTACGTCTTGCCACAGGGACTGAAGAACCATCAGTTGTGATGAGGTATCCACCGTCCTTTTTTATGAAAGAGGCGATTTTTGCTCCATTCACCAAGTGTGACTTGTGAACCCGGATGAAATCGAAATCGGCCAGTAATTCTTCATATTCTGAAAGTGGTTTTGAAATGAGCCGCGAGTTTCCGTCATCAAAAAAGAAACGCGTATAGTTGTTTTCGCCCTGGCATCGAATGATGGAATGTACTTCAAAAAACTCAATCCTATCCGCCGATGCCAATGCAATGCGCTTGTTTGTTTGTGGTAGCTGCATATTTTGCAAAGCCAACCGGGTAAATTCAAGTTGTGATTTATCGGATAGCCGTTGGCGAGCCCGATCTACTGCCGTCAGCAGTTCTTCAATATCAATGGGTTTTAATAGGTAATGCAAGGCATTGAACCGAAAAGCTTTTAAGGCGTAATTGTGGTAAGCGGTGACGAAAATGATTTCAAAAGTTATTTCTTTCAACGCATTCAAAAGATCAAAACCTGAATTTCCGGGCATTTCAATATCCAGGAAAACCAGTTCAGGATTTAAAAGATTGATCAGTTCAATTCCCTGTCGGGATGATGAAGCTTCTCCAATAACTGATACATCGTGACAATATTTTGCAAGCAAAGTCTTCAGGTTTTGCAAATTGTTTGGTTCATCATCAATTAGAATCGCTCGGATCATAGCTTTGAAATTTAGTTAGAATTGCTTGTTCTTCGTGTTAAATCAAGTTACTATTGAAACTTATGGTGACTACTGTCCCACTACCGTTAGGTTCAACGTCATCAATCTGAAGCTTAAAATTACTGTTGTTTTTTTGGTTGAGCAGATTAATCCGCTCTAAACTCAGCTTGTTTCCCATGCCATGATGATTTTTCGTTTTCAGGCTCGGCATTGAACGTCCTACGCCGTTGTCGGCAATTTGACAAATCAACTGGCTGTCGCGCTCGTTGATTTTAATGGTTAGGTTTTTATTCCCTACTTTTTGTTGGAGCCCGTGCAGAATAGCATTTTCAATAAACGGTTGAAACAAAAGCGGTGGAACAAAGGTGTTGTGAATATCAATTTTTTGATCGATTTCCAGGTCAAATTCAAAATTGAATCGAAGTTTTTCCAGCTGCACATACAAATTCAGTGTTTCAATTTCATCAGATAGTGGCACAAATTCTTTTTCTGAATGCTGAAGCACAGCGCGCAACAGCCGGGCAAACCGGGACAAATATTGATTGGCTGCTTCAATGTCTTTTTGGTTGATTAGATTTTGAATGGAATTGAGCGAGTTGAATAAAAAGTGAGGATTCATTTGCGCCTTGATAGCTTTCAGTTCGGTTTCACGCAGTCGGTTGGTGAGTTCATTGATTTTTGCCCGGCGTTTTTGGCGAATCCGGCTAATTGTCCAAATTGCTCCCAGTATGAATAATACCGAAAGAATCATGACCAGACCTCCAGCTAATAATTTTTCACGGTTGGTGTATCCAAGGTTTTGTGTAATTTGTAGTTTGGCTTCATCAGGGTACGGGCCATTGTTGTTGATCACCTTCTCGTTTTTTGAAATGAGTAGGTAATGACGATTTTTCAAACCTTTCAAATAGGTTTTAAACGCCGGACTGTTTCGGTCAACAAATAGGCTGAGGCCGTTCAGTTCCATCCCATTCACATAGTTTTGCCAGTTCTCAAAGTTCTCTTCCATGCCAACGTTGATGAACACAACTTTTTGATTCTTCATTTCTTGCGCTAACTGTTGAAATTCGTCCCACTCCCTATTTAATACCAGCGCGTCATTGCGCCAGAACAAGAGGTAAATCACCTGGCCTTGAAATTGGGAAAGTTTCACTTCTTCGCCTTTTATGTTTTTAAAGGTGACTGGAGGAAATTGATCTCCGGCTTTAATTTTCACATTCCGAATCTCCAGTTCTTTGATTCGTTGTTGTAAGCTGGAGTGATCAAAATAATCCTCTACAGTCTCGTGAAGCGCATCAATATCTTGCTGGCTCGCAAAAAAATAGATGCGTGGCGCCATGTATTCCAGAAAGTCGTAAAGTGTTTTGCCACTGTTGGAGAGCGATGCCATCTGCAAAACTTCTTTGTCGGACGGCGCCTGAGCGGCGGTGTAATTATTTTTGTAGATAAATCCTCGGAGCTCCTCAAAGTGTCGCAGAAATTGGCTGTGGAGATACCGATTAAATTCACGGTTAAAAATAAAAGGCTGGTAATGAACAACGGTGTCCAATTTCATCAGGTTTTCATTGAGAATCCCATTTTCATCGGTTGAAAACCGGAACCAACTATGCGCACATTCAATCTTCCGGTTAAGTTTTCCGAAATAGTAATTTAGGTACTTCGTTTCGTAAAATTTGGGTGTCAGGCTGTTCTTATAATTCTCAAGCTGTTTTAAATAGACAGTCATGAAGGCATCCGCTCTTTTAAACCAAGCTGATTGCGTTTGCTGGTTTCTTACACCTTTTGGAATACCCAGTTTGGGTAAACGAGATTCCGCCAGCAGGTATTCATTGTTACCAGCTCCAATCCCTGAAAAATGCAAGGTGTCCTGTGCGGAATTTGCGGTGAACGAAAAGTCGTCGCCGGGCTCTGCATAAAAGTCAAAACCGGTTGAAGCGTGTATGGTAAGGGGATCGTTTGAGTTGAAAACCAAGCTGAATTTCCCAGTCGAATTTGTATGAACTGAAAAAGTTTTCGTTGGAATCAAGGACGAATTGGCGTCGGCTATAAACTGAATCGTAGTGTTTTTATTCCGTGGGAACTGCCCTTGAATATGAATGTTCTCGCCAGTTTCTAGCGGTAAAACACGAATGATTTGTTGCGCAGGCAAACCATTGATTTCTGAGTACCGAATCAAATTGGAACTAGGCAAGATGAAGAGATTTTGGGTTTCATGTTTTCGGATGTCGTTGACTTTTAGATGCATGAATTTATGGTAGTTTCCACGATATTGAAAAACCACGCTGCTTTTAAGTTGCATATCGCCAGGTTTTTTCAGTTCATCCGGCAGTTGCACAAATAAATGTTGAAACAGCTTCCTTATTTCGGCCACATTTAAAGCGTTTGATTCGTCATGAGGAAGCCGTAATTTTTGCGCCGATTTGATTGCTGCGCCCAATCCAGCTTTTAACAGTTTGGCGTTCTCAACGATCACTTGCCCATCTTTGACCGAAAAATGAATCGGATGACTTTTAAAAAATGAAAGTGCGATTTTCGTATAAAACGATTCGTTTTCATTGATTGGCTCACCAGTTTCAAAGTAGCGGTATTTGTAATACCCCCAGCCTGACCGATGTCCTTCAGAAACAATCCCTTTCTTCAGACGTGCGGTGAAAGATTGCTGGTTTTGCTTCGTTTCTGCTTTTACCTCGAACACCATTGACAGGTATTTTGTACCATCAAAATGCTTGCTGCCTTCCTGGTAGCGTTCATACGAAAATTGAAATCCCTGGTTGCCGGCCGGCTCTGATTTAGATGGTGTTGCCCACAAGACAAGCAGGAGTAAAAGCATGAGGTTGGTTTTCGGCAAAGTGTAATTCATAAGTTTTTGTTTCGTTTCAGAAGCTAAGTTCGGAAATCGTTGTCAGGTAAAATCCGGTTAATGAGTAAGCGGATGCAACCGATGAGGGAACGGCAAATATGATAGTCGTCAATCAAACTGTTCCGTTGGATGAAGATCGTCAAATTTTCCCGTTTAATCAATCATTTATACCGTTAACTAAATTGGTATTTGTATCTTTCGTTGTTTTCGCAACATTTGAGGAAACAAATCAAAACCCATAATGAAAACAACACGTTTAACTTTGCTGATTCTTTTTGTTTTGTGCTTTTCGCTGTGCAGCTTTGCCTCTGAGAAATTGAAGCTGAAACTGGAAGAAGGGCAGAAAATTGAGTTTCAGTACGTCAAGACGATCAAGCCCGACCTGCCAACAAGACTTTTGCAACGCACCACGAATTCAGAAACAAAGTGGACCGTTGAGTTCGAGGTGAAAGAAGTTGCTCAGAAACACCTAAAACTAGCGGCTCGCGTCAAACGATACATTTCCACAGATTATGGAACGAACAAGCCAATAACACATTTTGACTCTAATTTCTCATCGAATCGGGGACAGTCTGAACATCTGTTTCTAAATCTGACTTATGATGTGTTGACTCG
>DATFMO010000159.1:0-2331 GCA_035266925.1 Sunxiuqinia sp.
CCTATATGAAATATCTTCAACCCGGGTTTTTACGATAATTCAAAACCGTACAATTTACTATCTTTGGATTGCTTTTAAAAAAATCAGAAATAAACAGCTGATTTACTGGCAAAAACAAATTTAAGTTAAATAATAAAAACTACTCACAATGTTAATTAGCGATATTAAAGCAAGAGAAATTCTTGATTCTCGTGGTAATCCAACAATTGAAGTTGAAGTACTTTTGGAAAGCGGCGCTTTTGGCCGTGCAGCAGTACCTTCAGGAGCTTCTACCGGTGAAAATGAAGCACTCGAATTACGCGACGGCGATAAAAACCGTTACCTTGGCAAAGGTGTCTTAAAAGCCGTTGGCAACGTCAACAACATTATTGCCAATGAAATGATTGGCATGGATGCAACCAACCAGGTGGCAATTGACAATAAACTACTTGAGCTGGATGGTACTAAAACCAAATCGAAGCTTGGAGCAAACGCACTGCTTGGTGTTTCGCTTGCAGTAGCAAAAGCCGCTGCGGAATATGCTGATGTCCCCTTATACAAATATATTGGTGGGGCAAATGCCAAAACACTGCCTGTGCCGATGATGAACATCATTAATGGTGGGTCACACTCTGATGCGCCAATAGCATTCCAGGAATTTATGATTCGTCCGATTGGTGCTACATCTTTCCGTGAAGGATTAAGAATGGGTGCTGAAGTTTTCCACAGCCTGAAAAAAGTTCTAAAAAAACGTAACTTAAGTACCGCAGTTGGTGATGAAGGTGGTTTTGCACCAAAACTCGAAGGAACTGAAGATGCATTGAATAGTATTATTGAAGCAATAAAAGGTGCAGGTTATATTCCGGGACGTGCAGAAGATGGAGGCGATGTTTCCATTGCACTTGACTGTGCGGCTTCTGAATTTTTCATTGATGGTGTTTATGATTATACCAAATTTGAAGGCGAAGGTGCTGCAAAACGCAGTAGCGAGCAACAAGCTGATTATTTGGCAGAATTGATTTCCAAATTTCCTATTGATTCCATTGAAGATGGTATGAATGAAAGCGACTGGGATGGATTTGTTTTGCTTAACAAAAAAATAGGTGACAGATGCCAGTTGGTTGGAGACGATGTTTTTGTTACCAACGTTGAATACCTGAAAAAAGGAATTGAAATGGGAGCGGCTAATTCAATTCTGATAAAAGTAAACCAAATTGGCACTTTAACTGAAACGCTGGATGCAATTGAAATGGCACACAGGGCTGGTTACACTACTGTAACATCTCACCGCTCGGGAGAAACAGAAGATGCAACCATTGCTGATATTGCGGTTGCAACCAATTCAGGTCAGATTAAGACTGGTTCATTAAGCCGTTCCGACCGTATGGCAAAATACAATCAACTGCTTCGTATAGAAGAAGAATTGGGCGAAAGCGCTATTTACGGATATAAAAAAGTTTACAGAAAATAAGCCTAACAAAAACAATAAAGTTGAAAGCCGCATTTCCATATTTTGGATGGCGGCTTTTTTTATTATTTGTACTTCTTTGGATTTGTTACCATTTTACAATTAAATTCGCATTAGCAGGATGGTTTGGCCGGGGGTGTCAAACTGTTAATAGGTTGGAAACGGGCTGCACGCCTGTTTGCAACAAGTTGTGCAGTTTTTGCATTCTGACCAGCTATTAACCTTACTTGTGCACCAAGGTTATGCGGACCATTTGTCACTGATACAACAAAATTTTCTTCGTAAATGATAAAACAGATATTGGTACAACAAAAGTCCCATTTTACATTACACTGCGGCTGAAAGGATCTGGTTGTTGTGGGTACCAGTGGGGCAGAAACATTGGTTATTGTTGTACCAATCACGTTTGCACTTGGGGTACCTTCGTCATCACAAGGCGGCCCTCCTGCATTTGTTGCTAAGTATGGCTGACTTGCCAACCACAAAATATATAATGCAAGCAACATAATAATATCTTTTAATCGTTCAAAGTCATTGCTTATTGCTGTCACATATTCATTAAGGTCTTCACCTTTCCCGCCAACAGTTGTAGCAATACCCGATTCGAGATCCAATTGTTCAACAGGGTTTTCCAAAAGTTCTGAATCATTATCACCACAACAGGAACAACTTTTTATTACAGACTTAAAACCGTCACCTTCATCAGGATCCAAACCAGAAAAAACACGTAATCCAAAACTGGAAGCATACAGATCACCAGCCAGCTTTTTCATTGCAAGTTTTACAGGAAAACTTTTTTCCTTAATCTCTTCAACATGTTTATTTTTTAGATGAAAACTATTTGGAACCGATAACCCTGATGCTAACTCCACAAGAATATGACT
>DATFMO010000160.1:0-3503 GCA_035266925.1 Sunxiuqinia sp.
ATGACAAACCAGATGCGCTCCAAAATTGAAGATAAAGTACAAGTGACACCGGCGGAAGTGCGTTACCATTATCGCAATATGGATCCCAAAGATATTCCGATGGTTGAGCCAGAAGTAGAATACGCACAGATTTCGGTGGCTCCCCGAATTTCGCTGGAAGAGGAAAACCGGATCAAAGCGCGACTGCGGGATTTTAAGAAGCGCATCGAGAATGGTGAAAGTTTTGCGACACTTGCTGTATTGTATTCTGAAGGTCCATCGGCTGCTAACGGTGGAGAATTGGGCTACATGGGACGCGCACAGCTTGACCCGGCCTATGCTGCAGCTGCCTTTAGCTTGAAAGGTGATCGTATTTCCAACGTTGTAAAATCGGATTTTGGCTATCACATCATTCAATTGATTGACCGAAAAGGCGAACAGATTAACACGCGCCATATCATTTTAAAACCGAAGCCAACACCTGAGGCTATGCAAGGTGCATACGACCGATTAGATAGTCTGGCCAACTTTATTCGTGAGCAGGATATTTCATTTGCCAATGCAGCCCTTCGCTATTCGCACGATAAAAATACCCGTAATAGTGGCGGTGTTGTCATCAACCCACAAACCATGTCAACCAAGTGGAAAAAGGAAGAATTGGATCCTGATGTAAGTAAAGTATTGGATGGTTTAAAGGTCAACGAAGTTTCTGATCCCTTTAAAACAATTGATGACAAGCAACGCACGGTTTATAAAGTTGTGAAGCTGATTAGCCGCAGCAAACGTCACCGTGCAAACCTGCAGGAAGACTACCAGATGCTGAGCGATGAGTATTTGAATGAAAAGAAGCAAGAAGCATTGGATGAATGGATTTCAAAACAACAAGCTAAAACATACATCAGTATTGATGATAGTTATGCCAATTGTAATTTTAAATACAAAGGTTGGATTAAATAAATAAAACACCTTATGAATTTTAAGAACGATGTTGAAGCCGTTGACGCGCTAAAAAGCAAAATTGATCTATTAAATTCAGAAATAAAAAAACGCATCTATGGTCAGGATGAAATCATCAAGCAGGTTTTAATTTCCATGTTTAGTCGTGGGCATTGTTTGCTCATCGGCGTTCCGGGATTGGCAAAAACATTGCTGGTGAACACCATTGCCGAAGTGCTCGGATTGAAATACAACCGGATTCAGTTTACGCCCGACTTGATGCCATCTGATATCATTGGAACCGAGATTCTGGACAAGGATCGTGAATTCAAATTCATAAAAGGGCCTTTGTTTGCAAATATTATATTGGCTGATGAAATTAACCGGACACCGCCCAAAACACAGGCTGCCTTATTGGAAGCCATGCAGGAGCGTGCCGTGACAGCAGCCGGTGAACGGTTTGAACTGGATCGCCCATTTTTTGTACTGGCGACTCAAAACCCCATCGAGCAGGAAGGAACCTATCCCCTGCCCGAAGCCCAGCTCGACCGATTCATGTTTTCAGTGTGGCTCGACTATCCTGAATATGACGATGAGTTGACGATTGTGCGGAACACCACTTCCGACTTTTCAAACGAGCTGAAAGAAGTGGTTTCAGCCGAGGAAATTAAATATTTTCAGAAGTTGATTCTACGGGTGCCAATTAACGACAACGTGTTAAAATATGCGGTTTCATTATCTGCAAAAACACGCCCGGGAACCAAGCACGCAGCGCCAATAGCCGACAAATACCTGAAATGGGGTGCTGGTCCGCGTGCGTCGCAATACCTGGTTTTAGGCGCTAAAACACATGCAGCCTTGTCTGGTAAATATTCACCCGATATCGAAGACGTAAAAGCAGTTGCCAAAACGATTCTGAGCCACCGGATTATCAAAAACTACAAAGCCGAAGCTGAAGATATTTCAGTGGATCAAATCATCCGGGAATTATTGTAATCTACTTTGAATGAAACCGAAAATCGCAAGCAGTAAGTCACTCATAATGTTGTTGCTTCTTTTGCCGGCAATGGCCTTTGCTCAAGGTAGAAAGAAGATTGAACTTGAACACACAGACTCACTCCTCTTTGATCAGTCTGTAGTTGCCAATGCACAACGCTTGATTGGGCATGTTCAATTGAAACACAACAATGTTTACATGTGGTGCGACAGCGCCTATTCGTACACCGACACCAATGTGGTCGACGCATTTGGGCATGTCCACATTTTAAAAGATGACACGCTGCATTTATATTCTGATTTTCTGAATTATAACGGTGATACCAAATGGGCTGTGGTCACTGGACACGTTCGGCTGGTGAATAAAAAAATAACGCTGACCACCGATTCAATGGATTTCGACATGAATCGAAATGTGGGTTTTTACACGGATTATGGAACCGTTAAGGACAGTGCCAGTACACTGACCAGTAAAATTGGCGAATACTTTGTTAATGAGGACAGGACTTATTTCAAGACTGAAGTTATTGGGCTTTCCCAAAAGTACACCCTGTCATCCGACACGCTGGTCTACAATACGCAAACAAAAGTCGCCTCCATTGTTGGCCCAACAAATATTCAGGACGGCCAGAACTTTTTGTATGCTGAAGATGGCTTCTACAACACTCTGAACGGTGATGTTCAACTGTATCGTCATCCCGAGATTATTACACCCGACCAAAATATTCTAGCGGATTCCATCTTTTATTCCAAAGCATCCGGCGATGGAAGGGCGATTGGCAGTGCATCCATCGAGGATTTTAAAAACCAAATGATCGTTCGTGGAAATAGAATCGTTTACAACGATCAACAACAAAAAGCATTGGCTACCGATTCAGCTCACTTTGTTTTATATTCTGAACAAGACTCTTTGTACCTGCATGCCGATACTTTAAAATCTGTTCCGGACACCATCCCGGATGAAAAGCGAATCATGGCCTACTACAATGTCAAATTTTTCCGCGATGATATGCAAGGCAAATGCGACTCTATGGTCTATTATTCCATGGATTCAACCATTCAATTGTATACAAATCCGGTCATCTGGACAGGGAGTAACCAGATGACTGCCGACTACATTGAAATGGTCAACCGGTCGAATCAACCCAACCTGGTAAAAATGGATCGCAATGCATTCATCGTTGCGCAGGAAGATTCGATTCGATTTAACCAGATCAAAGGACGCAATATGGTTGGTTACATTAAGGATAACCAGCTCTACAAAATTGATGTGGATGGGAATGGACAATCGTTGTATTATGCACGTGACAAAAATGGCATTATTGGGCTAAATAAAGCCCAAAGCAGCAGTATTGTGATTCACCTGGTGAAGAGTAAAGTCAAAAAGATTGTTTTTGTGAAACAGCCAGATGGCACGTTGATGCCATTGATGAAAATAGCTGTAACTGACAAACTCCTTCCTGGATTTAAATGGTTGGAGCAAATTCGGCCTGAGAACATATCAGATATCTTCGGGAAACAAAAATAGCAAGACCTTAGCCTTGCTACCTGTATCTTTTTGCTAGCAGCTTAATTAATATTCATCCTCATTG
>DATFMO010000161.1:0-3183 GCA_035266925.1 Sunxiuqinia sp.
CATCCAGCAAACCGGCTTCATTGAGTCAAACGGCTATACAGTTGATTACAAAAGGCTGTACTTGACTACAACCGATGCGACACTCGCTAACAAGAAGCAACTTGAAAACCTGGTTCTTTTTAACAACGCTACCCGGAAGGTGAAAGTTTCGGATATAGCCAAGGTGGAGATTGCCGCAAAAAATGAATACCTAAAAATAAAGGCCGATGGCAAGAATTTTCCACTGGTGGCCATTGTAAAACAACCTAACAGCAACCTTGTCAATGTAGCAGATCAGATAACCGCAAAAGTACAGGAACTCAACAAGAAATTGCCCAAAGGCGTTGTTTTGAAACCCTATTATGATCAGTCCAAATTTGTGCAAACAAGCATAAAAAGTATCATTGATGTACTTTGGATAGGGCTGTTGCTGGCAATTGTGGTGGTTATCATTTTTCTTCGTTCATTCAAGGCAAGTTTAGTACTACTGGTTACCATTCCGCTCACCTTATCGCTTACATTCATTACCTTATATTCGCTTGGTTTCGATTTTAACATTATGACCATCGGCGCCATTGCGGCTGCTATCGGACTAATTATTGACGATGCTATTGTCGTTGTGGAACAGATTCACCAGATCCATGAGCAAAACCCAGAGCAGAAGTCGAAGGAGCTGGTCGGAAAAGCCGTTCATTTCCTGTTCCCGTCCATGGTCAGTTCTTCGCTGAGCACCATTGTAATTCTCATCCCCTTCGAGTTAATGACGGGGGTTGCAGGCGCCTATTTTAAAATCCTGACCGAAACGATGATCATCACACTGGTATGTTCATTTTTCATTACCTGGATCGGCTTGCCGGTGGTTTACCTGCTCTTTTCAAATAAAAAAGCATTCTCGAAAAAAACGGAGCCCTTCACAGCTCCCAACTATAAGTGGATCAGTTTTTTAACCAAAAAACCCTACTTCAGCCTGGGATTTGTTGTCGTGCTGATCTTCAGTATCATCTATATTTTCCCAAAGCTGCAAACCGGGTTCTTGCCCCATATGGACGAAGGCTCTATTGTCCTCGACTACAACAGCCCAGCGGGCACTTCGCTGGAAGAAACCGACCGGATGCTGAACGAAGTAGATAAGATCATCGAATCAATCCCCGAAGTCAAAACTTATTCGCGACGGACAGGGACGCAGATGGGCTTCTTCATTACCGAACCAAACAGGGGCGATTATTTAATCGAATTGAAAAAAAAACGGAGCCGGACGACCAATGAGGTGTCGGACGAAATCCGAAGAAAAATAGACCAAACCGTTCCAGCACTGACCACTGATTTTGGCCAGGTAATTTCCGACATGCTGGGGGACCTGATGGCCAGCGTGCAGCCCATCCAATTGAAGATATTCGGCAACGATCGGAATGAAATACTGCGTCTGTCGAAACAGGTAGCCGACAGTCTTGAGACCGTGACAGGAACGGCTGATGTGTTCAATGGAATCGTGGCAGCGAACCCGGAGATGAAAATCATGCCCAAAGAAGGGAAACTGAAACAGTTTGGTCTTAGCCCATCGCAACTGCAAAAACAAATTAGCACATATATCAATGGTACGGTCGTGGGAACGATACCCGAAAAAGAACAACTGACCAACATCCGGATGATCTTTCCGGTCAACAATAAAACGCCGCTCGATCGTTTGAAACAAGTTTCCATCTGCACGGCCGGTGGAGATTATTTTCCGCTTTCCGATTTTGCCGATTTCAGTATCCAAAGTGGCGTTTCCGAAATACAACGGGAAAACCTTCAAACCATGGGTGTAGTGACCGCTCGGCTGAATAAGCGTGATTTAGGTAGTGTGATGAAAGATATAAAGCGTAAAATGAAAAGTATCAGTTTGCCTTCATCTTATCAAATCGTGTATGGAGGCTCTTATGCCGAACAACAAAATTCTTTCGACGAATTACTTAAAATACTGATTTTAGGTGGATTGCTGGTGTTCACCGTCGTTTTGTTCATGTTTAAAACCCTAAGATATTCGTTAATCGTTATTTTTATAAGCGTTTTGGGTATTTCAGGAAGCGCGATTGCCTTGTTCCTCACCGGCACTCCCCTGAATGTGGGAAGCTACACCGGTCTAATTATGATTATCGGTATCATCGGCGAAAACTCCATTTTCACGATCCGGCAATATTTGTCTGAACGGAAAACCGGTGTTAAACATTCGTTGGTACTGGCCGTTTCGGCACGTTTACGCCCCAACTTGATGACTGCTGTGGGGGCAATTGTGGCGCTTATGCCCCTTGCACTTGGAATAGGAACCGGCGCTCAAATGCACCAGCCCCTGGCCATAGCAGTTATCGGAGGCTTCATTGTAGCCCTGCCCTTGTTGCTGGTTGTTTTACCAGCCTTACTAAAAATGGTAGAGAAAGAGAAATGAGTTGCGTGTTTTGAGTTTCGATATTCATGTTCAAACCACAAATTGTCCAAAGTTTTTCACAGAAAATATCCTAAACAAGAATACGACACTTTTAGGCCACTCTATAAAAAAAGAACGTCATCCCGAACTTGTTTCGGGATCTCAATCGAATTTGGAAAGGCCTTGTTATACGCGCACTACAAAGAAGTTTTCCACCGAGATAGAAGAAGCAATGCATCAAGCAATTGAAATCGCTTATTACAAATTTCATTTGAAACTTTGGATCAATCACAAATTCGGTCGATCTCCGCTTCAGCCCGCAACAACATGTTTGTCTCTGATCACTGAGACTGAAAACTGTTCACTAAATTCAGCTTCAAATTTCCTTTAGAATCGGTGTTTAAGTTTGATTTATAAATTCTAAAAACCGATAAAAATGAAAACACAGATTTTAATTATGAGTTTCTTGACGATGGGGTTATTTGCCTGCGCACAAACACCGCCCAAGCAAGTAACAAACGCCTTTCAAGCTAAATTCCAACAGGTAAAAAAAGTGACCTGGAACCAGGAAGAAGCAACCGAATGGGAAGCTGAATTCCACATGAACGGAAAAGAAATGTCAGCCTCGTTCGATCCATCGGGCAAGTGGCTGGAAACAGAAACAGACATCAGCAAAGGCGACTTGCCAGAAGGCGTAAAAAGCACGCTGAACAAGCAATATGCCGGTTACAAGATCAAGGAAACTGTCATCGTTGAATCTCCTGAATTTTCAGGTTACGAAATTGAAATGGAGAAAAGCG
>DATFMO010000162.1:0-4168 GCA_035266925.1 Sunxiuqinia sp.
ATGCCATGAAACGCTATTTGGCTCAAAACGATATCAACTTCTACATTATCAATGGTACCAAACTGGGTGAAGATCTAGGATTAGGAACTCGTACCAATACGATCATGCAGTCGGCTTTCTTCAAAATTACCGGCGTCATTCCTTACGACCAGGCTGTTGAAGAAATGAAAAAGGCCATTGTAAAATCATACGGTGCCAAAGGTGAGAAAATCGTCAACATGAACTTCGCTGCTGTTGAAGCCGGTGGTCAAAATGTAACTAAAGTTGAAGTTCCTGCTGATTGGAAGAAAATCAAACTGGAAGAAGAAGTTGCTGCATCTGATCGTCCAGAATACATCGCCAATTTTGTGGATGTCATCAACGCACAAAAAGGAAACAGCCTACCAGTTTCTAGATTCAAAGGATACGAAGATGGAACCTTCGAACAAGGTACATCAGCCTTTGAAAAACGTGGTATCGCTGTTAACGTTCCTGAATGGCAAGAAGATACTTGTATTCAGTGTAACCAATGTGCCTACGTTTGTCCTCACGCTGCCATTCGCCCGTTCTTGTTAACTGATGAGGAATTGGCCAATGCACCAGAGGAAACAGCCACAAAAACAGCTACTCCAACCAAACAATTCCCGGGATTGAATTTCCGTATCCAGGTTTCTGTACTGGATTGTACCGGTTGTGGTAACTGCGCTGACGTTTGTCCTTCAAAACAAAAATCATTGATCATGAAACCACTGGGAACTCAGGAAGAACAAGTTGCCCGTTGGGATTATATGGACAGTAAAGTCACCTATAAAGAAAAAGTGGTTGACAAATACAAATCCGTGAAAAACTCACAGTTCGCTCAACCATTGTTCGAGTTCTCAGGAGCTTGTGCCGGTTGTGGTGAAACACCGTACATTAAATTGATTACTCAATTGTACGGCGAACGCATGATGGTTGCCAACGCTACCGGATGTTCTTCTATCTATGGTGGATCGGCTCCTGCAACTCCATACTGTAAGCACAAAGAAAGCGGACAAGGACCAGCTTGGGCCAACTCACTGTTCGAAGACAATGCGGAGTACGGGTTTGGTATGGCAGAAGGTGTCAGCGCTCAACGCGACCGTATTGAATCGATCATGAGCGAAGCGCTTGAAAATGGTGTAAGTGAAGAAGAAAAAGCTGCTTTCACAGCCTGGATCGATGGTAAAAACAATGCTGATGTATCTAAAGAAGCTTCTGCAAAAGTATTGGCCGCACTGGAAGGTAAAGATGCTGTTTATGCCAAAGACATCGTTAGCCTGAAAAAATACCTGGTGAAAAAATCAGTTTGGGTATTTGGTGGTGACGGATGGGCATACGACATCGGTTATGGAGGTTTGGACCACGTTCTGGCTTCTGGTGAAGATGTAAACGTACTGGTCATGGATACCGAAGTTTACTCCAACACTGGTGGTCAGGCTTCCAAGGCAACTCCTGTCGGGGCAGTAGCCAAGTTTGCTTCTTCGGGTAAAAAGATCCGTAAAAAAGATCTCGGTGTAATGGCCATGTCTTATGGATACGTTTACGTAGCTCAGGTTGCTATGGGTGCTAACCAGGCACAATACCTGAAAGCGTTGCGTGAAGCTGAAGCTTACCCAGGACCATCACTGATCATTGCTTATTCACCATGTATCAACCACGGTCTGCGTGCCAGCATGGGTGCTTCCCAAAGTGAAGAGAAAAAAGCGGTTGAAGCAGGGTATTGGTCATTGTACCGCTACAATCCAGTAATGGAAGAAGAAGGTAAAAACCCGTTCCAATTGGATTCTAAAGATCCGGATTGGAGCAAATTCCAGGATTTCCTGGCTGGTGAGGTTCGTTATACTTCCTTGAAGAAATCATTCCCGGCTGAAGCGGCTGAACTGTTCAAAGCAGCTGAAGAAAACGCCAAGTGGCGTCATGCTTCATACAAACGTTTTGCTGCCATGGACTTCTCAAAAGAAGTAACCGTTGCTGAAAAATAGAAAAACCAATTGATTATAACTCAAAAGCCATCTTCCTTTGGGAAGGTGGCTTTTTTATTCGGGGGTGTTGTCAAATGGAGAAAAAATCAATTAGCAGGAGGGATATTCTGATTGACCCGGAAAAAATTATCCGGATCGTATTTCTTCTTGATTTTTGTCAACCGCTCGTAATTGTGCTTGTAACTTGCTTTCACACGATCCTGGCCTTCATCCATCATAAAATTGGAATAGGCTCCACCGGACGAATAAGGATGCAAAGCGTCGTAGTAATCTTTGCACCATTTGGTAATCTTTTCCGCATTAGCAGGATCAGGATCGATTCCAACGATAACCCCGGCATACTTGGCGTCGCGATAAGCCCATGGGGTTTCATCTTTGCCAACTCTAGCAGCAGCTCCACTAATTGGGTACATATGCATTTGTGAAAGCGGGGTTGGAATACTGGAGCCAAATTTCAAGTGCTCACTCCTTGCCTTTGGACCAAGATCATTGAAGAAATCAGCTCGCCAATACCATTGCATTCCGGGAGGTAATAAGCCATCAAATAACGTTTGAATAGCCGGATATGGCATCTCACCTACAAACTCAAAAAAAGGTTTCATTGCTCGTATTGGTTTAAAAATTTCTTCTACCTGATCCAGGTCGCCAGCATAACACCAAATAATTCCACAAAACTGTTTTCCATGCAAATGGTCTGGGAACGGAGGCCCCGGGATAATTAGAGTGGCAACAAAACCATTCAGTTCATCAGGGGCGTTGTGAATGAACTCATGGTACCAGGTCATAATTTCTTCGGTTTGTTCAATTGGCCAAAGCATTGGGCCACCGAAAACCGCTTTCACCGGGTGAGCCTGAAACAAGAATGAAGTGACAATTCCAAAATTTCCACCGCCGCCACGAATGGCCCAAAATAAATCTTCATGATGATTTTTATTAACTGTTACAAATGAACCGTCAGCAAGAACCATATCCACTTCGAGCAGATTGTCAATTGTCAGTCCGTATTTTCGGGACAAATGCCCCACTCCACCACCAAGTGTCAATCCTCCTACTCCAGTGGTTGAAATAATTCCAGCAGGTACTGCCAATCCAAAAGGATGGGTGGCATGATCTACTTCACCCCACAAATTTCCACCGCCAACTCTTACAGTAGCGTCTCCCACATTTACGCGAACATACTTAATACCCGATAAGTCAATGACCATCCCGCCTTCACAAAGTCCGAGGCCACCAGCATTGTGACCACCTCCTCTCACTGAAGTCAGCAGATTGTTTTCACGGCCAAAATTGACAGCAGCGATTACATCAGCCACATCGACACATTTGACAAACATTCCGGGATGTTTATCGATCATTCCGTTGAATACTTTTCTTGCTTCATCATAAATTTCATCGTCTTGACGAACGATTCCACCCCTGATTCCGGTAACAAACTCATCAATTAAAGTAGGATCCAAATCTTTCACATTGTGTAACATCGTTTTTGATTATTAAAATTTTAAAAGAGTTATTGGGCAATGATCATTTCTTTTAATGACCATAAAATAGACAGTACATCTTTCTTCGTATCATCGTCAATTTGATGTCGATCCAGAACCCGAAGAATATCATCCATGACATGGACATATTCGGCATGCGAAATATTCATTCCACGATGTGTTGTCGGCATATCGCGTCCCGTGTACTTTACAGGTCCACCGCTTCCTTCACTAAAGAAATTGACGGTGTGTTGTTTAATCATCGCCATTTTTTCAGGGGTTTCTAAATAAGGAAGGAACCGAACATTCACAGCTGGATTTTTCATGTGTTCATCGACCACATCGTCTACAATGGTTGTGATACCATCTGTTCCACCAAGTCGTTCAAAAAGTGTTTTACTCATCGTCATTTGTTTTAGTTTATGCTTTTATTCTGCAACTGTCAAACCACGAAACGATCACCATTTCATTCCGGTGATTTGAACTTGAACATTGCGCAGAAGTAATTGGATTAATAAAATTACGATGAGTGCCAGGCCGTTTCCTAACACTTTTAAGTCAACTTATAATACTTTTGGGTCTTTTTGTCTTTTATTGAAATAATGACCGATTAGCCGGCAACTTCATGGAGGTATTCGGAAGGTAGCAATCCGTACTTTTTGTGAAAGCATTTACCAAAATACGAGGCACTGCTGAAACCGGCTTCGT
>DATFMO010000163.1:0-9820 GCA_035266925.1 Sunxiuqinia sp.
TATTTTCAGACAAAGGTATCCCGCGGCCAGTTACTGTGATTGTAAAAAATTTACCTCCACGGTTTAGAGAATTTGGAAAGATGCTGCTGGAAATGTTTCTGCAAGTCTAGATGGGGGCATTGCTGTGGATGAAAGTGGCACATGAACTGCCGGTTTCCATAAATTCATGCGGACTTATTCCTGAGAAGTGGTGAAATTCTTTGATAAAATGGGATTGATCGTAATAGCGATTTGCGTGGGTAATTGTGGACCAGTCTATTTCATTGGGAACAGTCGTTTGAATAGTATTTAGCGCTCGATTGAACCGGTCGATGCGTTGGAAATATTTCGGCGTTACCCCGACGTGTTTTTTAAAAAGATGAATGACATGCTTTTGAGAGTATCCGGTTTTTTGGGTGATTGACGGAAGGGGGGATGCAATATGTTTGTACACGTAGTTGATGATGTGCTGCGTCATATCAGGTTGTTGGTCGATTCTTTTCAGAAAATATTTTTCAACTTTCCGAAAGATCTCCTGAATGTCTGTGCTGGACTGCAATTCTTCCCTGAGTTGAGAGATCGAACGCCCCAATAATAAATCAGCTTCGAGAACGCGGTCAGCAAGCTCTGTTTGCGGAATTCCTGAAAATGAATAAAAGCCACCGGGACGGAAGCGGACGTAAAGAGCAGTTTCAGTTTTCCCCAACTGGTACGTCAGTTGTTGTTTTTGAATACCGGTTATCCAGGCATTTCTTAGTTGAACATTAGACTGTGTCGAGTGGTTAAAAATCACCCGGTTTTCATCCTCCAGCTTTATCAACAGTTGCACAGTTCCGTCTGGATTGACTGTTTCGAAAGGATAATCCAGGTTATGTCCCTTACAGTAAATGATACTTTCAATGGATTGATTTAAAGGAAAGGATGGTCGGTGATGTCTGATTTGGATGTTGCTGGTTCGCAATTTAGATAGGTATTCCATCATATTGAGCTGCCTTTTGGGATGTGTCTTTGTTTCAGACAAAAGTCTTTCGCTCTGATAATTGATCATCAAATCTTTAAAATTGATTTTGAAACAACTTGAAAGGCTAAAAAGCTGTTCCCGGGTAGCATGGATTTTCCCTTGCATTATTTTAGCAAGAAGTTCTGTAGACATACCAATGGTGGAAGCTATTTCCCAAATCGGAACTTCTTTTCTCAACTGCTGGATATATTGCCCTACACCTTGCATGATTCTTAAAATTTGGGCTTTCTGGTTTATGTCAACAAATAAGGTTTGCGATTGGTTCTCTGCACTTTCCAAATGGCGATTGTTGATTGGAGCAAAAGTAATGATTCCATTTGCCTGCTGGTCGGCTCCGAAACATCGGAATGTATGCCCGACTTTTTGATTCATGGATTGCAGATTCGAATCAGCGCCCCGCTGGTCGGGATTTGTCATCCCGGCCTTTAAAATAATGGATTTAAAATCCAAGCGACATACCGTATCAATCAATGAGAATTAGGATGGCAAATCCGTATCAGCAAATGATCCAAATTAACGGGTTTCTATGTCGTCAATTGCCCCCCCTCCGGCTGCCGGATCAACCCGGCATCCTCGTCTCCCTTACCAAGGGGACAAACCGCCGGCTTGGGATATAAATCCAAACCAACATGAAACTCCTTTGGGAGAACATCGGCCACGGCGTGCCGTGGCCATACGGGGAGCGATCAATCCCATGGAAAGCTTTGAAAGGACACGCTACGGCGTGTCCGAGTCACCGCCCTGACGATCTCAAAAAACCCGCTGGCCGGTATTTGTATTTTTGATTTCATTGCGTCCGAATCAGCAGGGACATCGGAAAAATTTGAAATACAAATCCAAAATCAAGGTGAAACTTCATGTAGATCATCGGCCACGGCATACCGTGGCCATACGCGCAATGATAGTTCCATGGAAAGCTTTGTAAGAACCTGTCCAAAAAGTCCCCTGCAAGATTTTCACCAACTTTTCACCCTAAAATCCCTAAAGGGAAGTTGTTGAAAATCAGGCTCCCTTTAGGGATGGGGTGAAACTGATTTTCAAAGTCTGGGATTAGCACTTTGCTTTTTGGACAGCCCCGAGTCACCGCACAGGCTATCTCAAATCCAAATTAGCAACAACAAAAGCCATTTTCAAACATTTTCAGAAAAATATTTATCAAAACAAAATTTTATCGCTATTTTCAAACGGCAGTTTAAAACGGCTGAAATGCCCAAAAAACCAGAAATCATTCTAATTTTTTAGACCAATGCCCTTGATCTTTTACGGATCAAAATGCTCCTTTTTTTGATAAGCGAGTCAATGTAAAATATAGAAACGAAAGATTATAAAACTCAGTCTCATTTAATTGAAATTGTTATGGACAGTAACTCAAAAAGCTTCAATCTAAAATCTGGCCAATATGCTCAATCAAGACCAAGATATCCACGTAATTTTTATGACTTTTTGATATCATTTGTAAACCATCAGGAAATACTTTGGGATTGTGCGTGTGGAAATGGTCAGGTAGCCATTGATTTAGTCGGCGATTTTAAAAAAGTATTTGCGACTGATATCAATGAAAACCAAATTAAGAATGCGTTTAAGCATCCAAAAATTAATTACGCGGTATCACCATCAGAAAACACCTCTTTCCCGAACAATTATTTCGATTTGATTTGTGTTGCGCAAGCGATGCACTGGTTTGACTTGGACGCTTTTTTCAAGGAAGTTGACCGGGTATTAAAACCAGATGGAATATTAGCCATTTTCGGATATGGCTTTGTTAAAATAAATCATGAAGTTGATCAAATATTAGAGCAGGTGCTGCATTCAGAAATCGACAAATACTGGTCCGAAGGCAACAGGCTTCTTATATCAGAATTTAAAGGAGTTGATTTTCCGTTTAAAAAAATAGATGCTCCCTCTTTTAATATGAATCAGGCCTGGCAACGAACTGATTTACTAGCTTATTTAGATACTTGGTCAGCCGTTAAAAGATACAATGAGAAAAATAATTCCAATATTGTTGAAATACTTAAACAACACCTTGAACCGCTGTGGGATTCCAATGAATACAAAACGGCAAAAATGGATTTGTATAGTTACATAAGAAAAAAATAGTAACGGCAACCCAGGTGAAACGAGTAAACACGAAATGGAAATAATGATTGCTATCTCATATCCTAAAATTGAAGACAACGTCGAAGTTCATGGAAAGAGAGCTGTAATCTTTCTAATAGTAACTGTTAGGAAATTTATTGAAGTCTTCTCTTGCAGATATTATGCTAAAAACAGAAGCTTAGTGGATACTTTGCGAGTTCGTGGCGTGGCAATGTCAAATTAAATTCTTTAGCCATAAAGGCATGAAAACATTAAGAATTACAAAAAGACAAAGCGTGAGAATTCAGGCATAAAAAACACTCACGAACAAATATATAGATCACAAAAGCCATTTTTGCAGCAGGAGGTAACATTGATTCTACGACAGCACCTTGTGGCCTTTTTGCAGTTATACTGTCAATCAAAACGATGCCAATTCCAGCCTTCTTAAACACAAAAAATCCCTGCAAGATTGATTCTCGCAGGGATTTTTTGTGTGGTCGATGATCCGTCAGTTTCGGCGGAGCGATTTGTGTATTTCCCGTTTTTAATTTATACACTTATTGGTAAGCGTCGCCCTTCCACGGATTCTTTTTGGTTTGCTTGTTAAACGCCCGCAGTGGGTGCCGGCTTGGGTCAAGCTTTTCTCCAGTATCCCAAGGTTCAAAAGCATTTCGGATGTTTGCCAGTCCAGTATTTGCCAGTTCGGGGTAATGGCGCAATAGTACGGTTTTTAAATCCGTTTGGTCGATCCACTCCAATCCTTCCTTGGTGTAGTACTCTGCCGTGTAGCAATCCGTGTAAAAGCGGTCTGCCTGTAGGCGGCGGGTCGCGTTCAGAATAAAAATCTGGAACATGGTCTCCCCAAACCCGAAGCCGGTGGGGCGGTATTCTTCGGCCAGTGTACCAACCATCAAGTCCAGTTTTTCTACATCATTGCCGTAAACCTCTTTTAATTTCGGCACCATTTCCTCGCCAACACTTCCTTCCATCTTCGGATTAAAAAGATCCTCAAAGGTTTGGATCGGGTTCATTCCCAGTTGCCGGCGGAACTCGTTGTACCGAGGCACGCCCCGTTCACGCGCCCGCAGGATATCAATGGCTCCCATATCAAACAATGGATTGCCTGGAATGCCCAACTCCTGCATAAACTTCGGGAAGTTATTCAACACCAGTTGTCCAGGATGCTGGTTGCCAAATGAATAAAACAGGTCGGCCATTTTAACCCGCTTGGTTATTTTCCCGGATCCTGCCTGTCGTGATGCCGCTACTGGAATTTCTTCTTCAATTTCACCTTGATCATGTTTCCTGATCTTGAGTAATTCCGGCAAAAATGAATGCAAGCGGTAGACTTCAACAAATTCCTCTGTCAATCCGTATGGCGCCCCATGTTTATTGATGGGATTACCTACGACACCGCCCATTTCAGGATTGCGGACATTAATGTCAGCCAGGGTTTTTCGATGTTTGCCGGTTTGGAAAAGATTGGTTAGAATCCCGTACCAGTTGGCGTTCAAAGCTTGGTCAAGACCGGGATTCGGCAATACAGCCGGCGTCCATTCCACCGAATGGATCTTTGCCATGATGGCCGCATTGATCAGTCGGGCCACATTAAACAACCGGCTATCGTCCCAATCGGGATAATGCTTTTTGAGGTGGTCGCAAATGGCATTGTGCTCGCGGGAGAACACCGTGTGTAGCATGGACAATCCGACCCACCAGTTTCTAACAAAACCTGTTTTTTCCATGCCTTTCTCGTCGAGTGGGAGGGTGTCGTCTTCATTCAGTTTTATCTTGCCATCGACACCACTGCGCAGGCTGTCCACCGTCTTTTGGTCGCTGCCGTAAATCTGCGAGCCATCCCACCAGTGTGTCACTTCATTGATGAAAGTCACCGGTGTCTTGTCTTTGTCGGGCATCCGGGTCGGATCAGCCTGGGTTTTTGCGACAAATATTTTCGACTGCCAGAACTTCTTCCGTGCCGGGTCATCTTCGTCAAGCGGAATCTCGTGCAGCTTAACACCAGGGCGGCCATCCATTTCACCATGCGTGATCCAGTCGTGATTTTCAAACTGAATCCAGGAGCATGCCAGCAGGTTCAGGAAGGGAACTTCTTTCATCTCTCCACGTGTTAAGAGTGTCCGGCTCACTTTCCTCGGATTCGGGGTCATCAACTGTTCGCCCGTCTCCGGTTTTATGGCTTCATCCTCTACATTGCGCGGGAAGCGTGTCCCTGCTGCACCTTCCATCGGGTTGGATAGATTGTTCCAACTGCCATCAGCCGTGCGGTAATGCGATACCCCTTCCGGAGGCGTTTGTCCTTCCGGTTGAAAACCCGTTAAGCTTCCCGATGGATAGGTGTCTTTGAGGTTGTTCGCATTGAGCTTATCCCGCATGTAAGCCAGCGTCAGTATGCCCAAGGTAATCGGTCTTCGGTACCAGTTCGTCCATACCCGGTCACGGTACCCGGCAATTCCTCCCCATAAATGGGTTAGACTATCCATGAGAACAGAAACGATTGCTCCAAACGAATTCCCAAGCGCCAGACGCAGGTTCGTCATTAGCCCGGCCGGACCTGGTGGTGCTGGCTTGGGTGGCAAAGCGCCGTCGGGGACAATTGGTTTTGCCAACAAGGTATCCCGATCAAAGTAATGTAGATCCGGAACTTGTACGTTCACTTCGGCAATGGCATTGACTTTTGATAATGCCAGCATTTCCTGTAGATCTTCATTGTTCGGAGCTTCTTTCAGGGCATTCTCGTAATGTTCGGCCGCTTTCTCATAGTGCTCGCTCCGGAAATAGGCCAGGGCTATTAAATCTTCAGGTTGCCCTCCCATTTTCGTAGTCAAAAAATCGATGGCTTCTTGAAATTTCCTCTCTTTGAATAGTCGTTTGACCTCCGTGTTTGCTTCTTCGACGCTTTTCATATTTGATTCTCTTTAGTAGTTGAAAGTTAGAATTTTGGAAATTGAGCCCGATTTGTCATTCCTCGGAATTTTTGCATATTTTGCATCTTTTGATCGGGCGTAATTGAAAAAAGTGTGCCTGCCAGCATTCGGCGATTTCATAAATCGGTTTAAATCCTGTTATTTATTTTTCAGCCAATTCCAATGCGAAGTAGAGCCAGAAATTGTACCCTTTCTTCGATTTTAGATAGACAGCCCCCAAAAATAAACCGTCGTGCAGCTTTTTGAGGTCATCCCGGACAAGCTTAATGGGCCAGATATTCCCCTGATTAGCGTAATCAAGTGTGAGTACGTCAGCATCTCCATATAATGGCGGAATGTTACTGGTCGCAAATTTGAACCATTTCCTTTTGAAATTCCGAATTTCAATTCTGTTTATTCCCTTACCGTTACTTGCAGTGAGCGGTTCAAAAACTTTCCCTTTCCAGGGAATCCAGGAAAAATACTTGTTGAATGGAATTATTCCATCCAGGATCCGGCCATTCGTAACACCCTTAACCTCCTCAACAGTTGGCGTTGTTGCCAGTAAATACAGTTCATCCAGTTGGTGGCGACGCATTTTGGGTAAGTCTTCCAGTTGCACTTTTGCCAGCTTCTCATTTTGTGTGCTTTTTACTTCTGCTTGTTCTAACATATTGCCTCCCTAGTTTTGCATGTTTAAATTCAATGCTTTGTTTGATCCACTGAAGAAACCTTCAGTATTTGGTTCTATTCTTTTTTCACGGTTCATATTTTGCCGGATTTTCGACGTTTCGTAGTAAATTGTTTTCCGGGCCCTGTTTTGATTCCCCAGCGGGCGGTGTTCTGCAATACAATGCCATGGATTAAATGATAAATTCCGGGCAAATGCGAGCTGCTCAGGAGAATCAAATTCCTGAGCCGGAATACGGAGCGTTGCCACTTTTATGAAAGGGGACAGTTTTTCCGGCCAGACTACAGATGCATTTTCAATCGGCATTTTGTGGGCATCAGTCTGAAACTGAATCAAAAAATCAAAACAGATTTCATCCTGACCTAATGTTTTGACCATCGCTTCCCTGAGATAATTGTCAGACGGTTTTTTCGGCACTTTGGATTTCTCATGGGGAGTTGGTCTTAACGAATATTGAATGGCCTGTCCGTCACCAAACAAGTAAGCAGCACAGCTGTTATACCTCAAATCTAACGGACTGGCGTACGTTTTGGCATACAAGCCCTGCATAACGGCATCAAGATAATGCGAATCAAACGGATTGAGAAAGTAAAACAACGGTGTTCCTTTGTAGATCTGCTTTTGCAATTTGAGGTTTTCAACAATGTTCGGTGTTGTAAATGTCGGTGCACTTATGCCGAGAAAATCCTGGGTCATCTTTTCATCATCGATCAATTTTTTACCATCTACGCCCATTAATTTGACGCCGATACTCAAGATACCGTTATTTTTGATGTCTGGAGTCACCAAGGGACCTGGGCCGGCAAATCGCACCCACGCCGGATAGGTCGCCGGTTCTTTAAAAATCCCCTTTTTCAACCGTTCTTCATGAAGCGGCAGAATTTCAAATTGAGCTTTAACCAAACCGTATGTTTTGGTATTGCCTGCTCGCTCAGCGATGCTGTGTTGATAATGTTTCACCAAAAAGGCCGTCATTTGTTCAACGATTTCCCTGGTGACCTCTTTCTCGTTCGGAAGGAGCTTCTCTTCCGCGATGCCAAGATGGTCGTTTTTCCGCCAAATGTTAATCAGAAACTGCGTCACTGCGGAAATCGGTTTTCGGAAAAGCTTGTCAAATGTGTCTCGGTAAACGGGATTTTGCCGACGGATAAAATAAATAAAGCCAAGAAGTAATTTGTGGAACCGTTTTGCCATACGTTATACTTTGTTATATCGAATCACGACCGTCTTTGATAATTGAAGGAAATTCCCGACTTTGATAGTAAGGATAATTTTCTATATTGATAGTAATTATGGTAATCTGTTTTGTTTCGTTTATCAACGCTTTCTTCATTTCGTCCGTAGCAATGAATATGCTTTAAGCATCGAATTATCGCGGATGGCCATAGTCCTGCATGATTGACCCGGGGTGTCGCTCGTGCCTCGCTTACTCCGGGCTATTATTGTTTCACCCTTGCAAGGTGTTCTTGTTAGCTTTGCAAATCAACCATTTGTTGCCAGGTATTTAATGGCACGGATACCCGGCATGAAAAAATACCCGCCGCCACGAACATCAACAAAACGAGGCAGATCGAGAACTCGCTTTCTGACCGGTTTTCCCGGCACCGTAAATATTGAAGGTTGTCCGTCTACCGAAGTGTCATTATTTCCGATCAGTGGATCGGGATCATTATACAAACCCGCAAAATTTCTGTTATTCACCCAGGTCTGCTGAATGAATTCGAACTGTCGCCGAATATTCCCATTGAAGCAAATGAAATGAATCCCGCGTTCGGTATTTTGCTCAGAGCTTGCCAGGATCGCTTCAGGCGCCAACGACGGTTCTACCGGTTTGCCATAAGAACGACCACGACGAAGCATACGATGTCGTTTTGCAATCGCCATGGCGCTTTTTGAGCCTGAATCCGGAGGTAATGAACCGCGTGGATTCGACCGGCGTATATGAGAGCCAAACGGGCATTTCAAACCCACTGGATCTGATTTATGGTAAAGAAAATCGTTTTCGCTCCCCAGTTCAGGTTGATCGTGGTTTTCAGCTAAAGCCAGCGGAGCTCCACTTGGCCAACGCCCGACCATTTTTGCTGCTAACATAGTTCGGGCTTTCGGATTGCTGGTGTCATCTGAATTCCGGGTTTCCTGATCAAGAAACTGCCAGAATTCGCGAACTTTTTGATGGAGCTGCCGGAAGACGAGGTAGCTGCCATTGCGACCGAAATCATGATCACCGGATCCGGTGACGTCGGGAGGCAGAATGCCTCTGTTGTCTGACTCTGATTTAACCATTGGACTTAACGTAAACTGGCCATATTCGTTCGGATATCCCAGGATGAATTCCCCGGCACGAACCGTATTTTCTTCGGGGCCGGTTTTTGAGAGCCCCGCAATTAGGGGTTGCGAAATACCGTCGGCAAAGCCAAAATGTTCTTTCCCATTCAGCGGAAAAGTATCCAGATTTTGACCAACCTGGGTTAGCCCGGCATCTTGGAAGTCGCCCGACAGGTCATCATAGAACGACTTCAGCGTTGCTTCATCTCTGGCATAAAACAACAGTAGTATATGAATTTGTTCTGAGTTTGGGCCGCCCCACTGCCATTTGTCTGGTGCACTTTCCCCCTGATCACCAAGAATGCGGCTTCTGTAGTCTCCGGTCATCCCTTCCTGAAACTCGTTGGAAAACTGGGACAAGGTCTTAGGATCCAGTCCCAGAGTCTTAAGGCCCACGAAGGTAAATGCCATGTTTAGACAGGCTTCAGCAGGTTTAGTCTTTCCATCCTGGACTTTATCTGTCATCTCTGCTAACCAATCTTTAGCTTTGCCGGCATCCGTGATTCGCAGGAAGACAAAGCATGCAGCCTTCAGGTTTGCATAGCCACGAACAATCATGCCTTGAATATCATCAACTTCTAATTTGTAGTTTTCAGTTCCCATTCAACTTTATTTATTGGTGAAACGAATATGGAAAGATCATCAAAACCTTTGCAACCACTTTTCAATAGCCTTTTTCCCCATCTTGCTCCAGAGACCTTCCCTGATTTTGGCATTGTTGCTGAGATTAACAGCTGAGAGTCGGGGATAAGCAGTATACCAGACTTGTGTGACAATTTGATGCTTGTTGATAAATTC
>DATFMO010000164.1:0-3376 GCA_035266925.1 Sunxiuqinia sp.
CGCCAATTGAGCAAATACAACCTTCGCGGTAAAAGCCAAAATAAAGTAAGGCAAAAATTGATGTCCAGAAGACACCAGTCCGGGAACGTTTTTTGACGACAAACCAAGTGGCAACTACCAAGGTGGTAATCAGTACAAAAACATCCAGGTATTCCAGAAAAATTCCACGTGGGCCAGGCTGAGTCGTCAATGGCTGCGTATAACCTGACTCGAACTCCGGTTTTGGAAATCGCTGCTGTGCCCAAACAGGGATGCTCAGTAAAAAAACTGAAATTGTAAATAATATCTTTTGAATCCGGTTCATTCAGTTCTATTGCTTAAGTGGGATTTGACGGTTTGTTAGGTTTTGTCTTTTTGGAACCTTTTCCCCCCGAAGTAAAATCACCCTTGATGAGGTATGGTTTTGAGGCAGGTACCCGCTGGAATGCATCAGCTGGACAAACACGCGCAATCGAGCATTCGTTGCAGTTGACACATAAATCGTGACGGACTTGCAGATGCAACGATCCGTTTCCAAACGACGTGCAACCAGCCACGCACTTGGCACACCCAATGCACAAATCTTCATCAATTTCATATTCGAAATACGGATCTTCAATGAATTTACGCCGAATAGCCGATGTTGGGCAAAGCTGGTTCTCGGCTGCTGTTGACCGGGCATTTGCATCAGGCTTAAGGTAGCCCCCACATAAATCGCAATAGCCACATAAATCGAATGCATGTACACATTTCACAGCCGACGGCGTGAGCACACAATAGTCAGCACAACGGCCACACTGAACGCATTTGAACGGATCGAGCTGCCAAACGGTGTCATCTGCTGAAGCTTTAAAAACAGCCACTCCAGCCACACCAGCCAGCGAAACACCGAGCGTCAGCCGCATTCCTTTCTGAATGAATTCCCTTCGATTCGACTTTTTATGTGGTTTCTTATCGCTCATCTCTCCGACTTTCCTTTGCTTTATCTAAATCACATCCGCTGTACAATGAACACGATTGGCAAACCCGCTTCAGCGTGCAGGAATAGTCAATTTTATTTCGTTTAGCAAGAAAAACCACTCCGCCGGTCATACCCGCCAGAATGCCTACCCGAAAACCTTTTCGTACAAATTCTCTTCTATTCATCGCTATCGTTTTTGGGTTCAAAAATCCGCACTTGCTTGCGCGTAAAATCCAATAAAATCACACGATCCTGGTTGTCCACACAAACATCCGGAGCCAGTGAAACTTCATTAAACTGGTCCGGGGCTGCTACCACTCCTTTGTATTCACCATGCTGGTCATAAATCTTCACTCGCACGATTCCTTTTTCGCTTGTGACAAATGAATTGTTCGCCATGATGGCCATCTGCGCGGGGTTGCAACAGCCACTGAAACCAACCGTCTTTACGGAAGTGCGCGTCCATGAAGTGCGCAGGGAACCGTCCGCATTGAAATTCTCCAGACTATGGCGACCGGGATCAACCGCCCACAGGTAACCCTCTTCATTCAAAGCAATATCAAAATAGGGGCTGGGTATGATGAAACCCGGAACATCCAATTGGGGGTCTTTCTCGCCGAGACGCTGAACCAATTTTCCATCAGATTCGCATTGGTAAACTACCCGATTACCGGCATCAGCCACAAAAACAAATTTCGGTGAAACGGCCAAAGAAGTGATTACCGAGCGCGGTCCGTAATCTTCCCAACGACTGATCACTTTCTCACTCTGATCCAGGCACACGACCCGGTTTTTATAAGCCAGCCAAATAGTTCCATTCACAGCAATGGCTGTTGGTGAATCTTCCAGCTGAATTTGATCGAGCATCTGTCCTTTATCGTTCAACTTGATTAGGCCGCTATCTGCAATCACATAAATCACCCCACCAGACCAAGCAATTCCTCTGGGTTCTGAAACTGGTAAATTCATAGCTTTCACCTCCTCGTAAATAATTTCAGAAGGATCAACCTTAGCATATTGGCTGACATCAAAGGCGTAGGGATTTTCAATATTTTTTCCACCGCGATTGACCAAAAAGTCGCGCCCAATGATCACTGCAATAGCCACTGCCATCGCAATAAGAATGCTATTTATGAGCTTTCGGTTTTTCATGTGAAAATTCCAAATTTCAAAATCCAAGTTTTTTCCAAGTCATCCTGAACTTGTTTCAGGACCTTTTCGAGCTTCCAGACAGACCCTGAAACAAGGTCAAGGTGGCTCCCACCTTTTTTTGTCAATCTAGTTCCCGATATCCAGGCACACCATTTTTTTTGAATCACGCATTAGCAGGCGGCCATCAGCAATGGCCAGTGGCGCCCACGCATCGTGCCCGTCAAAAATCTTTTTTTGTGCCAACGGGACATATCCTTTGGTATCCATTTTTATCATCGTCAAAGTGCAATCATCATCCAGAACATACATTTTACCCTCAGCAACGATGTACGGCCCCAAGCCAAAACGATTGGTTTTGCCGGATGTCCAAACCATTTTTTGCACATCATCCGGACTAACGCAAACCAACTGGTTACGATTAGCCCCTCCATCTTTAGGAAGGATGCCAAACAAGTGATCTTTCCATACGACAGGCGTTTGTTGTTCGCAAGCCAGTCCGTTTTTCGCCTGGTATTCCTGCAACACCTCGACTTTATAAAATCCACCATCTGGTTGACTAATTTTAATCATCATTCCTCCAGCACCATAACCAGCAGTGAGAAAGATGCGACCATCTTTAAAAATAACAGGAGACGGAGCAACTACCGAGTGATTCCAGGCATTGGTTTGCCAAAGCACCTTTCCTTCATCATCGCCGTCAGCTGCAATGCCACAAATACCACCATCGGCACTATACACATACATTTTACGGCCAAACAAAGTCGTTGGTATGATGGATGAATGCGACATCTTCCATTTCATTTCATTGGGGCAATCCCAAATTACTTTGCCTGTTTGAATGTCAACCGCAGTCATAATGGATCGTCCACCAGGTGCCAAAATGACTTTGTCGCCATCAATCAACGGACATTGCGCTGTGTACCACTGTGGAATCTCTGTTCCGTACTCTTTCACCAAATCAATGCCCCATTTGAAATCGCCACTGAGCCGGTCCACACACATCACCTGGCAACGTGGTCCAATCGTCACTACATAGTTTTCGGTAACAGAAGGAACCGTGCGAGACATGCCGTGATTTCGTTTGACATGAACGCCGTATGAACGCCGCCAGATTTCCTTTCCATCAGCCAGTGAAAAGCACCGCAAAGCATCTTCCTTTTTTGCTTCATCGTAATCGAGCAAATACACGTACCCATTGTAAATAGCCGGCCCGGCGTGCCCTTCGCCTAAATCCACCGACCACAAAATTTTTGGTTCCTCTGGCCCCCAACGATCCTTCAGATT
>DATFMO010000165.1:0-6347 GCA_035266925.1 Sunxiuqinia sp.
ATCCACATGCATACCTAAAAGCAGAATGAAGTATTGAAAATCAATTTGTTTGCCCCAAGCCCTGAAGGGAGCGAATTGATTTTCCCTGCTTCTTTTAGGGCCGGGGCAAACAGGGAGAATCCCAGTCTGACGCCTGGCAGGAATTTGCGAACCAGGTAAAAATGCGGATAACCATTTAAAGAAATATCGACTCCGGCAGAAAGCCCTTTTCAACAGGCAGTTAATCGATCCGACAGAAAACTCAGCCCAATGGAACAGGTTTCATTTTGGGCAATAAAATTCATCACCCAACAAACGGACAAACAGCATCCCTTTTTACGATTTCTGGCGTACGATGCTCCCGGAAACTCCTATCTGTTGCCAAACAATGAAGAATACGATCAACAGCAATCGGTTCCGGATATCGAATTGAACCGCCAAAAACACATTGCCAGTGTTGAACATTTGGATGGTGATATCGGGATGCTCATGAATCTGTTAAAACCAACCAACCACCTAAAAAATACGCTGATCTTTTTCAGCTCAGGCAGTGGTGGAAAATTAAAAACTGTTGCATCGAATGGCAATTGGAGAGGGAGTAAAAACGACCTTTACGAAGGTGGAATACGAGTTCCGACCTGCCTGTATTGGAAAGGCAAAATAAAGAAGGAAAGCATCTGCCATCAAATTGCCATGACCATGGACATATTCCCGACACTGTGCATCCTAACCGAAACACTAACCACAATTGATTTCGATGGTGTTTCTGTGTCAAAGTCTATCTTGGAAAATGAACCATTACAAGAAGAAAGAACACTATTCTGGATTCGACCGGATGCTACAATGCACTACCAACCAATTGCTTACGCGATACGAAAAGGAGTCTGCAAGTTGATCAAAAACTCACCGGATGATGATTTTGAACTCTACAATTTAACGACCGATCCCTACGAACAAACCCCGTTGAGAACGTCATCCGATTAGTTTAAACAGCTTAAAAAAATGCTCGTCCAACGAATTGAAGCAGTCAGAGCCAGTTCTCCCAAATCAGCTGGCGAATTAGTGTCCGGAAAATCATCATTATTCGTTGAATAGCCAGCTAAAAAAATTGAGCCGCCTTAACGTTTTCTCAAAAGTTTCCCGTATTTTAAACAACCGAACCAATCAAAACCAATTCATTATGAAAAAACTTCATTTGTCGTTCATCCTACTATTTCTTTTTACCATGACAGTTTTTGGCCAACACAGATACACCCCCAGCAAAGCAAACCTGGCAAACCGGGAATGGTTCCAAAATGCAAAATTTGGCCTGTTTATTCACTGGGGCGTTTATTCTGAAATGGCAGGTGGAGGCGACCAGGGCATCGCCGAATGGATCATGAATCAGAAGAAAATCCCGATCAAAGAATACGAAAAACTACCCACTTTTTTTAATCCCACACAGTTTGATCCTGCTGCCTGGGTGCACATGGTCAAAAAAGCCGGTATGAAATACATTACCATTACCAGCAAGCATCACGATGGATTTGCCATGTTTGATTCGAAAGTGAGCGACTACGATGTGGTTGACCGCACACCCTACGGGAAAGACATTTTGAGAATGCTGAAAGATGAATGCGACAAACAAGGTGTCAAACTCTTTTTCTACTATTCGCAACTGGATTGGCACAATCCGGACTATTTTCCACGGGGACATACTGGGCGCGAATACACCGGACGTCCGCAAAGTGGCGACTGGAACAAATACCTGGATTACATGAACAGCCAACTGACTGAGCTATTAACGAATTATGGCGAAATTGGCGGCATTTGGTTCGATGGCATGTGGGACAAGCCAAACGCTGATTGGAAACTAGACGACACTTACGCACTGATTCACAAGCTGCAGCCGGGAGCAATGATTGGAAGCAACCACCACCAGAAACCATTTCCGGGCGAAGATTTTCAGATGTTTGAGCGTGACTTGCCAGGCGAAAACACCATGGGATTTAACCAAACAACCACCATCTCGGCCCTACCACTGGAGATGTGCGAAACCATGAATGGAAGCTGGGGTTTCAACCTGGTTGATCAACATTACAAATCGAGCAAACAATTGATTCAAACCATGGTGAAAGCAGCAGGATACGGTGCCAATTTCCTATTGAATACCGGCCCCATGCCCAACGGGAAGATCCAGCCTGAAAATGTGGATACGCTGATGGTCATTGGAAAGTGGCTGAACAAATACGGCGAATCGATATACGGAACGCGAAAAGGCCCAATCAAACCACTAAATTGGGGAGCAACAACCCAAAAAGGAAACACCATTTATTTTCATATTCTTCGATTGGCAGAAGAAAATTTACTGATTCCGAACCTGTCACCAAAAATTAAATCAATCACCTTCTTTGATGACGGCTCAAAAGTGAAATTCGAAAAGACCGACTACGGAACCTTGCTTCAAATTCCGTATGAAAAGCGAAAGGACGTAGACACCATTGTTAAAGTTGAAATTTGATTGCCTAAACACTAGTTGAAACGTTTTCTCAGTTAAAAAAATTAACACTGCGAAAACCGCTAATTTGTCACAAATTGGCCATTAACACGGCTTTCAACACCCCAAACAAGACCTGTATGTCTTTATTTTGAAAGAATTTGAAACCCTTGCTGCAATATAGTATTGCTCCAACCCTATTTTTAAATAGTGTTTACGCCGTTTAATCATTGTTAAAATACTAGTTTCCAGCAAACTATTACGCCCAAGCATTGTCTATAGTACTGAAAAAATTAGCATACTAACATTAAAAACAATAGCCATGAAAAAGTTAGTAATTTTATCCATGATGCTTACATTCATGCTGCCATTTGCTACAGTAAAAGCAGCTAGTGTAAAAGAACACGAACTGAAGTCTGAAATTAAAACCACAAGGGAAGACTTACGGTTAGAAAGAAAAGAGCTTAATTCTCTGAAAGACCGAGGCGTGTCTGAAATTACCAAAGACAATTTTTACAAAGACTTTGGCAATATTGCAAATGTTACCTGGGAACAAAATGGGCCGCTTGCTGTAGCAACCTACCAAAAAGGTGGAAAACAAGTGAAATCATTTTTCGACTTCAATAATAAATTAGTTGGAACATCTTCAGTAAAAACATTTGCAGCTATTCCGAAAAGTGCTCAACGGACCATCCGCAAAGACTATGGCAAATACGAAGTTGGGCCTGTTATTTTCTTCAAAGACAATGAAAATAACAGCTCTGACATGATGCTCTGGAATACGCCGTTTGCATCGGCTGATAATTATTTTGTAGAACTACAAAAACCACATGATGATATCATCGTGCAAGTCAATCCTGACGGAAACGTCTCATTTTTTAAACAGTTATAAGTTTTCAATGGATCATCTAATTTGAAGGATGCTACTCGTTCGCGCAGAAGCATCCTTTTTATGTTTGACCATTTTAATCCCAGGATTCGCTTTATTCTATTTCCACAGCTTTTGTTTTCAGTTTCGCCGCCAGCTTCTCAATCGTCAATCCTTGTACTAAAATTGAAAAGATCACGACTACATATGTTACAACTACCCACAGATCGGAGTGCAAGCCCTTGTGCAATGAGAGCGCCAAGGCGATGGAAATACCACCGCGTAAACCACCCCAGGTTAACAGAAGGATGCTGGAACTGCTGTATCGCTCCCGCAAACGCACCAATTGCCCTGGAAGCCACACACTGATAAAACGACTGATTAAAACAATTCCAATAGCCAAAGCGCCCAACACAAGGTAAATGGTTTTAAACGGTACAACCAACAATTCGAGTCCAATCAAAACAAATAGAATAGCATTCAAAATCTCGTCAATCAGTTCCCAAAAACTGCTAATGTACTTCCACGTATTGTCAGACATCGCCTTTGCCCTACCCTTGTTTCCGACGATGATACCAGCCGCAACCATAGCTAATGGCCCTGACACTTCCAGCTTGCTTGCCAATGAATAACCGCCCATGACAACTGCCACAGACAGCAACACTTCAACTTTATAATTATCAATGGTTTTCATCAACAGGTAAGATCCATATCCAACTGCCATCCCCAAAAGTAGACCGCCAACGGCTTCACGCAAAAAGAGGATAGCAGTGTCTTGCCAAATGATATGCCCGCTGTGGTTAGCCATTTTTAAAATCGTAATAAAAATCACAACTGCCACACCATCATTAAAAAGCGATTCACCGGTAATTTTTGTTTCTGTTGATTTTTGAATACCAGCCTTTTTCAAAATGGCCATTACTGCAATCGGATCAGTTGGCGAAATCAATATTCCGAATAACAAACATTGAATGTAGGGAACCTGAAGTTGAAACGCCGGCAGCAAGTAATACAAAGTGGTACCGACTAAAAAAGTAGATAGCACAATCCCAAGCGACACATAAATGACAATGGTCAGGCTTTCTTGTTTTAAGTCGCTGGCTTTGAGCTGGATTGCACCTGCAAAAAGAATAAAGCTTAGCATGGAATCCAACAGCAGGTCTGAAAAATCAAAATTCTGCACCAGGCTGGTGGTATCTTTCATGACTACCGGGAAAAACTTAGCCACTGCAATTAAAAAAAACGACGTAACAATAGCTATCAACATCAATCCGATAGTAGATGGCAGACGGATGAATCGGAAGTTGACGTAGGCAAACAAAGCCGACATCACAATCAATATGGCGAAAGTGTCATATATTGTCATAGTCGTGAATTAGGAATCCACAAAATGCCAGACGAACCATTCAAATCTTAAAAAAAATTGTATTCCGATCAACAAAGAAACATTCAACAATCGATTGTTTTGTTTAGGGTCTGGAAAACAATTCAACTAAAGATCGTCAAAACAAAACGGCGAGGGCCACCGTAATCGCGGAATTCTCCAAGATAGATTCCCTGCCATGTTCCCAGGTTCAAACGTCGGTTTGTAATTGGGATGGTCAGATCGGCACCAAAAATTGACGATTTGAGGTGTGCCGGCATATCATCGCTCCCCTCCAACGTGTGCGTATAAATGGACAGATTTTCGGGCACCATCTCGTCCGAAAACGAGTTAAAATCAGCCCGCACCGAAGGATCGGCATTTTCATTGATGGTGATTCCTGCTGATGTATGCTTAATCAGAATGTGCAATAATCCTTGTTCTGGCAATTCCGGCAATTCGCGTGTGATATGGTTGGTAACCAGATGAAATCCTCTTCTGAATTCCGGCAATCGTATTTCAACTTGTTGAATCATACTGATGAATTTAAACTTTTCCTCTTTTATTTATTTCTTGTCAAGTCATTGATGGTTATTCATCGACATTTAATTGTCATTGTTTGTTCAAACAATAAAATGACCACTGATTGACAATTGAATGACTATATATTGACAATCATAAAACCAGACATTCGCTATTCTATTCAATCTGAATTAAAATATACAAACCTGGTTTGCTCATTTTAACAGCTATTTCATGAAATCGTTGAATGCATTGTAAGTTTGATTTCCTTGCTGGGCCTGCTGTTGATCGAACTGTTGCTGCTGCCATTGGACTGCTAAATCAGAAAGGGTTGGATCAGCGTGCTTGAAAAACAGCTTGTAGGATGCACAAAACCGGGGATTGTGGTTGTCCCGCGGGTCTTTGATCCGGTCTTTCGTGCAGCCACCGTAACATTTGGTCAACCAACTGCACTGCCGGCATTCTCTTGGTAATTGTGTTTTTGCCAGCCCGAAAACAGTCTGCTTTTTTGAATTCAACATGTTGATGATGCGATCGTGCATCACATTGCCCAGCTTCCATTTGGGATCGACAAAAAAATCGCAGCTATACACATTGCCGTTGTGTTCGATCACCACATAGGGGCCACATTCTTTCATCATGGTACATTCAGGAGCTTCCAGGCCAACATAGCTGTAAAACACCGACTCAAAATGCCGGATTGATGTTGTCGGTTGGCCATCTTTGAAATCGGCCAGCCACAAATCAAACAGCTTATTCAGAAAGTGACCGTAATTTTCTGCCGAAACTGAAAAATCAGCTGCTTTGGTGGGATCGTTTTTGTCCGTTTCAACAATGGGAATGAACTGCATAAACGTCAAGCCCAATTCTTTGTAGTAGTTGTATAATTCCTCGGGATATTGAACAGAATGGCTGGTCACACAGCTCATGGCATTCACCGATACGCCTTCGTCCAGCAGCATTTTAGCGTTGTCCTCCACCCGTTTGTGGGTACCCTTCCCGGCTTTGTCAAAGCGGTAATAATCATGAATAAATTCCGGACCATCCAATGAAAGCCCAACTAGCCAGTCATACTTTTTCAGGAATTTGGCCCAGTCGCGATTTAGCAGTAATCCGTTGGTTTGTAATCCATTTCCAAC
>DATFMO010000166.1:0-6776 GCA_035266925.1 Sunxiuqinia sp.
CCGAGCGCATAGACTGGCTTTCACCCATAATGAAATCACCATTGGTATAAATGGTATTTTCTTCCGGTTCATTCTGTTGCTCTTTCGATAGCTTACTCTTTATCAATGAGATGATTTCTTCCTGCTGGAGTGGCTTGGTGATGTAATCATCAGCGCCCATTTTCATCAGTTTTACGGCCTGCCGAACATCGGCATACGCCGTAATAATAATGACCACCGTATTCTTAGAAATGGCTTTGATTTTTTGCAGCAGTTCCAGCCCATCAGTATCCGGCAGCCGGAAATCGCAAAGCACAAGATCAAATTTACCGTTGCGCATAGCATTCATCCCGCTTTTACCCGAGAAGGCTGTTTCTACTTCGTATCCCCGGCTGGTCAACTGTTTTTTTAGAATTTCACAAATGAAAGTATCATCATCAATGATTAGAATTTTGCTCATAGTGTATTTAGTAGTTGTAGTTGTTATTACAAAAATACCTTTATTTTTCTTTTGACAACGCTTCATCTGCCTGAACAAGAATTGTCTCAATTTCTTTCAGCAGGTTTTCAGTCGCCTTAGGCAGACCATTAAACTGCTTGTTCCGCAGGGCCATGTCTTCAATATTAGTCAGTTTTTCAACCGTGTTTTGCAGCCCAAAATACTGAAACGAAGGAATTGCACGATGAGCTTTTTCGCCAAGCTCTTCCCAATTTTTTTCATTCAGCGCCTGTTCGATATTCTGGGCTACCAGTTTTGTATTTTGAATGAATGTACGAATCATTTTTTGATAAAATTCAACATCGCCATTTGCGGTCGCCCAAAGGTTTTTGGTGTCGAATGCGTCTTGGTTTTCCAATTTTGGTTTCACTTTTTTATCGGTTTGTTTAACGCCTTCCCGGTTTCGGGCAAGATGAAGTACATTGCAAATTTTGTTGTACAATTCATCTTCCATGAACGGTTTCAATACATGATCGTCAAAACCACTATCCATGTATGTTCTGATGTCGCTTTTCAACACGTTGGCTGTAACAGCGAGCATTTTCACATCATGATTCGGATTTTCCTTATCCTTCCGCACGTTTTGAACGACCTCAATTCCTTCCATAATCGGCATATGAATATCTAACAACACGATGTCGTACTTGTTTTGTTGCAACATGCTGAGCGCCTCTTCTCCATTAGTCCCCAGCTGAAATTCCACCCCCCAATTTTCCAAAATTGTTTTGGCCAACAACAGGTTGTATTCATCATCATCTGCAAACAATATTTTCTTGCCTTTCAATAAATTCTCGTTTAACGAATAATGACTTTCTTTGGCAACCTTTTGTTTTTTAGATGCTTTTCTGAACGGCAAATAAACGCTGAAAAGACTCCCTTTCCCCGGTTCACTTTTCACCTCAATTCGGCCATCCATCAACTCAACCAATTGTTTACAAATGGTGAGCCCCAATCCTGCTCCTTTTCCCTTTGTTTCAATAGGTGTATCCAATTGCGTAAACTCATCAAAGATGGTATTCATCAACGATTTATCAATTCCAATCCCGGTATCTTTCACATCAAAACGCAGCAGGTAGTTTTTCTTTTCATTCTCTTCAACCACACATCGCAATTCAATATTTCCTTCATTCGTATACTTCAAGGCGTTTGATAACAAATTAATCAGCACTTGCCGCAGTCTGAATGGATCACCAACCAGCGAATCGGGTATATCAGGATCGACCTGCACTGACAATTTTATTTGTTTCGCATTCGCTTTTATAATGAAGGAGTTGTAAAGCACGTTCAGGGTATGATCCAATGAAAACGGAAATTTATCGATGTGTACTTTCCCCATTCCCAGTTTAAACAGGATCAGGATTTCATTGACCAGCGACAGTAAATAATCTGAAGATTCACTAATCAAACCTACAAAGTTTTCCTGCTGGTCGCTGAGTTTCGATTTCCCCAACTGCTCCGAAAAACCAATGATGGCGTTCAGCGGAGTTCGGATCTCGTGACTCATTCGGGCAAGAAAAACGGACTTGGCCTGATCAGCTCGTTGGGCATCGTCTTTTGCCCGTTTCAGGCGCATTTCCACTTCTTTGTCTTTGGTGACATTTTGCGAAATGGCAGTTCCGCCCACCACTTCACCATAGAAATTTCGCACCGGATTGGCCCAAATGTAATACACCTGGTCGTTGATCCTGAGCTCTCCATCAGCCATTTCGCCGTTGAGTGCCTTTCGGTAGAACGGAAACAAACGCTTATGAACTCTCTCATCGAAAGCTTCAAAAAGTGTTTTCCCAGCAAAATAGCTATTGGACAGCCCCATACGTTCTTTTTCCCGTCCACCTGCCAGTACATAGCGATATTCCGTATCGAATAAATAAACATCAATATCAGGCAGGTTTTCAATGACTATTTGCTGATAACTATGTATATCTCCCAATGTAGTATTGGTAAAACTCAATCCCGCCAAAATCAACTCTTTCCCTTCCTTGTCAGAAAGCAATTCCAGGCTGATTTTTGCATCCAACGGAATCCCTTGTGCCGAGCGTATACTGGTTTCAAACTCTTGGTTGTCATGTGTTTTTATGAGCTTCTCAACCGCTCCGGATAAATACGCTGGATTGTCAACTCTCAAAATATCAGACAAATGCAACGCCTCTGCTTTCCCAGGAAAAAGTAAATGATCAAAACTGCCGGTATACTTATACACTTTGTAAGAGAGATCGAATATGAGAATAGCTTCGTGCCTGATTGATGCCAGTGACTGTGATTGTTCATGCAGTGGATTGCCCAGCTTTGTCGACTTGATTTTGTTGCTGAGCACTTCCAGAATTTCATCCAGTTCAAGCAACGAATCAACATCAATCTTGCCTTCTTCAAGGTGTTTGATGATCGTTGCAATTTGTTCGATCTGATTTTCAAATTTTTCTTTCATAAACGCTAACTAATAAAGCAATAAGAATTGAAAACCATGCAAGCTATCCAATTTTATCACGAATTCAATACGGCTTTTTCTCCGATGCTAATGATCGAAAACGAATCAATTAACAACTTTAAATCAAAACAAAAAACCACAATCCATTTTTTGCACTTTCTAATTTAAGTGCCACACAGTATTGAAAAAAAATACAATGCAATAAACTAAATAAGAGCTTTGGCTCTAATTTTAAGCTACTTTAAACTTACGCAACAGATTTAAATTAGCCATAACTTTGAGAAAATCCTTAAGATAAATTAACCATTCTTCTTTAATTTTTATCAATCTGCCCCAGGTATGTATTTTTGTAACGGATCAAATGGTTCCTTTTTTGAATTCGATCACGCTCGATTTTCTTTTTTACAATCACCAATTTCTATGTATTTTTCAATCGGAAGTTTCACCAAGGTTTTTGTTAAACTTTTTTAAGGCTCAAAATTCAATCTAACATGGACTTTTAACTATCTTTGCCGCGGCATGTTTCAGAAAATACAGTTAACCATAGCAATACTACTGGGGGTGGTGAGCCTCGTAATGGCCCAGAGCGATTACAACAATTTTGGTGGTTTTAATCCAGCCAGCGGATTGCAGGATAATGACAGCGTGCATGCTGGAGATAAGAATCCCAAAAAACACATCGTTTCGCATGTTCGCACCTATGAACTAAAAGATTACGGCGCCTTAATGGAAGAGACGAAGATTGACACGGCGCTTGACTTCTATCACGTTTACAATCCAATTTTCCAGCATAGCATCAGCAACACTTTCACTGGCAATTTGGGTGGTGGATACGAATCCAACAACTTCTTTAAACGAGACGGTGACGCCGATTTCTATTTTTATCGAAATTTCGATTTGTACACCATTTTGCCCGAGGATATTCAATATTTTAACACCACCACTCCTTATACCATGCTTGACTTTAGTCAAAGCAATAACCAGAATGTCCAGAATGAAACGCGCTTCAATGCTTTTCTCTCCCAAAATGTGAACAAAGACTGGAACTTTTCATTTCTGTACAACCAAACAAAAGCAACCGGACAATACCAGAACCAAGAGAATAAACATCACACCATTGGTCTGTATTCCAGCTACGACGGTGAGCGCTATGCTTCTCATTTCAATATTTTATTCAACCGGCTCGCCAACCAGGAAAATGGTGGGCTCAACGATCCCAATATTGATCTGAACCAATTCAAACAAACCGATGTGTATGTTGTCAACCTGCAATCGGCAAGTTACAAGCTAAAAAACACCACATTATATTGGAATAACGAATATCGCATTGGTAAAACCATTGAAGAAGAAGATAGCACGGGCAATGTAATTAAAACTTTTATTCCACGAACCGGCTTTTTCTATCAAATTGAATTCTCGGGCAATGGACGAACTTATAAAGATGAGCAGGCGAACCTGGATTTTTACAGGAATACATTTATCGACTCCACTGCGACCAATGATACGGTGGCTTATAACCGCTTTACCAACTTGTTTCAGCTGAAGTTTTACGAAGCTCCCGACCGTAAATTCACGTTCAGCAAACGAGCATTCATCGGGCACGATTTCATTCGTATCAAAATGCCAGTTGACACGATTATTGGCAAATATAAATACAGCAATCTTTTTGTCGGAGGTGGCATTTCGCACGAAGTTGGTAAATTTTGGAAATGGGGAGCTCAGGGCAAATTTTATGTTTCCGGGTATCGCTGGGGACAAACCGAGCTGAGTGCCTTTATTTACAAACCTATGCGCATAGGCAAAGACACGACCAGCCTAAAGGTCTCAGGAAATTTGAACACCCTGGTTCCTGATTATTTTATTCACCAATTTAAGTCAAACCATTACATCTGGAACAACAACTTCAACAACATCAAGCAGATGATCATAAAATCCCAGATTCAATCACAACAATATCATCTGTCGGTTGGAGCCAATTATTCGCTAATTAGCAACTACATTTTCAATAACTCAGAAGCAGTTCCTCAGCAGGCAGGGCATGAAATGTTGGTGGTTTCTGCCTACCTGAATAAGGATTTTGAATCAAAACACTGGCTGCTTCGAACACAGGCCTTGTGGCAAAAAGGCAGCCAGGAGAGTTATTTGCACCTGCCAACTTTTTGTGGATATGCAAGCATCAACTACCGAACACTTTGGTCGAAAGTAATGCACACCGAACTTGGATTCGATGTGCATTACAACACGGCATTTTATGCTGATGCCTATGATGCTGCCACGGGTCGCTACTATTGGCAAAATCAAAAGAAAATCGGTAACTTTCCCTTCGTTGATGTCCATGCCAACCTAAAATTAAAACGTACCAGGGTCTTCTTCCAGTGGCTGAATGCCGCCTCGGAATTCCTGAGTGGCGACTATTGGACAGCACCAAATTACCCGTATTTTCGGCGAACTTTCAGGCTCGGAGTAGCTTGGTCGTTCTATGATTAGTGACAAACTAATTTTTATGCATGAGGAAAATAAAAAGCTATATCAAATTTTTTCCACTCTTATTTCTGACTGTTCTGCTATCCTGTGGTAGCGGTCAAAACAAGCATAAAAAATCACTACAACGGAAGACCAACGAACTGGCAAAGATCATGAAATCCGGCAAACTACGGGCCGTAGTCGATTACAACTCCACAAACTATTTCGTCTATCGCGGGCGCCCAATGGGTTTCAAATATGAGTTACTACAGCATTTGGCTGCCGATATGGGTGTCAACCTTGAAATTTCGGTCAGCAACAACCTGAAAGAAACATTCACCGGACTTGAAAATGGGAACTATGATTTAATCGCCAAAAACCTGACAGTGACCAAAAACCGGGAAAAAATCATTGAGTTCACCACACCCTTAGAGCAAACACGGCAGGTTTTGATCCAGCGCAAACCACGAAATTGGCGAAACATGACTCAACAAGCCATCGACGACTCCCTGATTCGAAACCAGTTGGACTTAGCTGGCAAGGAAATTCATGTTCAGAAAAACACATCCTACTACAGGCGACTGGTAAATTTGTCAGATGAAATTGGTGCCAACATCACCATTGTTGAAGATACAATCTACGGGGTTGAACAGCTGGTATCCATGGTTGCCAAAGGCGACATTGACTACACGGTGTGTGACGAGAATGTCGCCAAAGTGAATCAAAGTTACTATCCCAATATCGATATCTCAACCCCAATCAGTTTCCCGCAAAACATTGCCTGGGCTGTGCAAAACGGATCAAAAGAATGGTTAAAATACCTCAACAACTGGATTCGTAATTTCAAAAAGACTGCTGAGTTCCGGATTCTCTACCGAAAATATTTTGAAAACAGCCGAACGCGATCAATGGTGAACAGTGAATTTCATTCGCTGGGCGGTGGCCATATTTCGCCCTACGATAAACTAATAAAAGCAGCAGCAAAAAAAGCGGATTTGGACTGGCGGCTGGTTGCAGCGGTCATTTACAATGAATCGAAATTTAACCCGGATGCTGAATCATGGGCCGGTGCCTATGGACTGATGCAGGTCATGCCCGAGTCGGCTGATTTATTTCACATTAACGATTACGAACCGCCGGCACAAAACATCAAGGTGGGTGTGAAATTATTGAAATGGCTGGATGATAATTTTGCTAAAGAAATTCCGGATTCCACCGAACGGATCAAGTTTGTGTTAGCAGCCTACAACGTAGGCCTGGGGCACGTGAAAGATGCCCAGAGATTGGCCGAAAAATATGGGAAAAATCCGACGAAATGGGATAACAATGTGGACTACTTTCTGCTGAATAAGTCTGCTTCTAAGTTCTATAAAGATCCGGTTGTTCACTGGGGATATTGTCGAGGTGAAG
>DATFMO010000167.1:0-2547 GCA_035266925.1 Sunxiuqinia sp.
TGGCGTCGTTTAAATTCGGGGCAGACATCCGGAAATTCAAAATGGATTCAGTTATCAAATTTCTTTTGGACATTCTCTTTTCCTTAGAATGTCCCATTTTTCTTGTTCCAGATGAATTGGTCTGTTTTATTTAACGGAGTAGCAGACAGAAGGTTGAAATTTTTTTCAAATTAAAATAATAGTGATAGATGTAACATGCCCCGGCCTTTGGCCTTAGTCTGCCCGCTTGAAAGATCGGAGGAAACAGGCATTTGGGCACTTCCTCCAATTGCTAGTCTATTATATCTCAGTTCTATTCCAGCGCTTGAAAACAAGTTGTACCCACCCGTGTCGGCAACTTTTTCATCGTTGAAAACATTGGCCGCAAAATGTTCATACAGCATTCCAAGGTTTGGGCTGACGGTCAATGCCCCGATATGGAAATTGCGGAACAAAAAGGCGGTCGGTGTGAACCGGTTTCCAAACTTAAAATGGTCGGCGCTCTGGTTAATTTTGAAGTTGGCATTGACATTCAATCCCCAACTTTTTATTTGCAGCGTGTAGAGTGCATTCACCAAAAAATCAACACTGCCGCTGCCCGGTTGCGAATTGGCTGATGAAACGATTTCTTCTTCATCAACATTAAATTTTCCGGTTGGCAACTTGATGCCAGCACCGACCCACAACTGTTGATCGACTGTATTTGTATCTTTATTCAGAGTCATTTTGTCAAACAAGTTGTAGTTACCATTTAAGGTAATGTCGCCCAGTCCACTGTGGCTATTGATACCGTCGTCTGACTCCAACTTGCTTTTACTGTATGGAATAAAAGCCAACAGTTGCCATTTATTTTTGATGCGGGTCCCCAGCATCAGTTCCGCTGTTTGGTAACGATCGTTGCTGAATTGGCTGGCGTCATTTTGAAGCACTGTCTTGTACTTCTGAAAAGAGTAACGTATTGATGCAAAATGACTTGTGAATTGGGGCAAGGGTCCTATGAAGTAATTGCCAGAATTACATCCGCATAAATCACAGGCGAAAGTAGGTTGCAGGAAGAGGGACAAGAAAAGTCCAAGAATCAATTTTTTCATCGTGTCAATATCTGTTTAAGTCGTTGCAAGGAGAACAACTTTTATTTGGGGATGTTCTAAAAAAGCAATATTTTTTCAACGTCTTGAAATTATTTTGTTAGGCCACTTCACCAAAAATTAGTAGTTTGGCTTTCCTGAATACTTGGGTTCTGTAAAAGTTAAAACCATGAAAAAACACTTGTTTACGGTTCTTTTTATCATTCTGACGGGAACACTGTTTGCGCAATCAACCTACAAATACGTCATCATTCCAACTAAATTTCCGGAGCTTTCCGAAGGATTTAATCCATATGGAATGAGTTCTTCCATTCAGGCGGTATTGATCAAAAAGAACATCCCAAGCCAGATTGAGGAAGGTCAAAGGCCTGCCGATTATTGCGATGCACTGACGGTGGATGTGATCAAGGTTTCCAGCTTATTGACGAATAAGTTGAAGGTAGAATTCAAAAATTGTCGCAATCAGGTGGTTTGGCAAGGTGAGGGCAAAGGTCAATCGAAAGATTTTCCAACAGGTTATGCAGAAGCGTTTGCCGATGCGGTGAGTAATTTTAACAAACTGCCGGAAAACCCGGAAGCTGCTACCGCTTCAAAATCAACGAAAAAAACAGAAGTGATTTCAGATCAGGATGCGGCCGATTATCAACCGAAAAATCCTTTCTACAACAGCACCTATTTTGTCGACTTGGTTGACGGAGATGGCAACACCAAAAAGCTGGTTGTCATCAATGGAAAATTGTTGGGCTACAAAGATCTCCAGGTGATTGGAACACTTACTCCATCAGGTCTGGATAATGTTTATACGCTGAATTGGACGGATAAAAACGGTGATCAATTAACCGGGGTGGCTAACCTCAGTGATACTGAGTTGAAAATCTCATTACCATCCGGAGGCAGTGCGACCGTGATCACCTTGAAAAAACTCAAAAAGTAGTCCTGTTTTTATGACAGATGCTTGAACGATCGTCTCGTTGAGGTTGTCTCGCGTTCGATTAAAATCCTTTCTTTGGTGTTTGATCAATCGTTTCTTTTCCCCGTTGAATGGTGTGTACTTTCTTGCCTGTGTCAAATTGGTACTGAATGGAAAACCAACAAGGAATGCTGTGAATGATGATATTCCCCTCAGAATGTTGGTCAAAACGATTGGTTCGGATCTTCTCGCCATGATAAACAAATGAATGCTTAAACGGCAATCCGCTGATGATTCCAACTTTCAGTTTTTTGTTGATATTCTTTTTGAGCGATACAAAGTACAGTGCGTCGCCATATTGCGTACCCTGCAAGTCATTCTCAGGATGCTGATATTGAACGCGAAAGGCAGCTGTCCAACTGTGGTGAAAAGAAGCGATGGCTGACAGCGCTGCTTCATACGTCATTTCGTGGCGATTGAAAATCTGGTGTTGTCGGGCAATGGTATTCGGGAACGTGTTAATGTTGAAGAGTTTTACATACGGATTCAGTGTTAAAAAATGACCCACCT
>DATFMO010000168.1:0-4702 GCA_035266925.1 Sunxiuqinia sp.
GATGATAACCACACGGTTGCAGATGGCCTCCACTTCCTGCATGATGTGAGAGGAAAACAACACTGTTTTTTCGCGGCTAATCTGACGGATCAGTGCTCGTATTTCCTCCAACTGGTTCGGGTCTAACCCTGTAGTTGGCTCATCCAAAATAAGTACCGAAGGATTGTGAATCAATGCTTGCGCCAGCCCCACACGCTGACGGTACCCTTTTGAAAGGGCGCCAATTTTTTTGTGCTGTTCCAAGCCAAGCCCGGTCATTTCAATCACTTCTTCAATTTTCTTTTTTTTATCCGAAAGATGATAAAAACCGGCAGCAAAGTTCAGCGATTCCTTGACATACAAATCCGTGTAAAGTGGGTTATTCTCCGGCAGATAGCCAATGTCTTTTTTCAGGTGATAGGCTTCAGGAGTCATTTTTTTGCCATTCAGCAAAACTTCTCCGTCATCGGGTGCCAAATAGCCGGTGATAATTTTCATCAGGGTGGATTTCCCAGCGCCATTCGGACCTAAAAATCCAACCAATTCTCCATCGTCAAACTGAAAGGAAACCTGATCCAGTGCTTTTTGTGTTCCATACAATTTCGAAATATTTTCAACTTTTACCGGCATGTTGTGCGATTTAGAACAACCAAAAGTAATGATTATCGCTTAAAATCACCGGTCATGAAAATGATCTAAAATTAAGTTTCCGGTAAATCACAATTCACGCAACTTCCGTTAATTGTGCCAACGTTATTGAACCAAAATTTGTGTGAACGACTTTTAATTTACAAGGCTGACTCCTTTCAAACAAAAAACAGACACGATTACACAACAAATTCACAGGTCAAAAATCAGGAATTTAGGGTCTGAGATTTTTTATTTCTTAACTTTAAATTAACTTTGTGGCGCTCAAAAAATGAATGGCTGAGATGGAAGATCGGAATTTTAACTACATCAAGGATTTAACGAGATATCAACGACAAAAGACCTCCACGGCTTATGTTGGAAAAATTCCGTTGGGAAGTGACTACCCGATTCGCATCCAGTCCATGACGGATACGGACACACGCGATACAGACGCAACTGTAGAGCAGATCATCAGAATTATCAAATCCGGAGCCGATTTTGTTCGGGTGACCGTCAAAGGCATCAACGATGCTGAAAACCTGAAAAACATCAAAAAGGAATTGATCGCCAGAGGTTATGACATGCCCCTTGTTGCTGACATTCATTTTAACCCACGTTTGGCTGAGATTGCTGCCAAATACATTTCCAAAGTTCGAATTAATCCGGGGAATTTTTACGATAAACGTGCCCGTTTCGAACACCATTTGTACACCGATGCCGAATACAAGGAAGAGTTGGCCAGGATCGAAGAGCAGTTCATTCCGTTCCTGAAGGTCCTGAAAGAAACAAATACAGCGCTTCGAATTGGCGCGAATCAAGGCTCATTGTCTGACCGCATCATGAGCCGCTATGGTGATACGCCTGCCGGAATCTCAGAGTCCGTAATGGAATTTCTTCGGATTTGCAAAAAGGTCAGGTTTGAAAATGTGGTGATTTCCATCAAATCAAGCAATACCCGTATGATGGTTTACACGGTGCGTCTTTTGAACAAGAAGATGCGACTGGAAGATATGGAATTTCCGTTACATCTGGGTGTTACTGAAGCCGGCGAAGGCGAAGACGGACGCATCAAATCAGCCGTTGGCATTGGCGCCTTGCTGGCTGATGGTATTGGTGACACCATTCGTGTTTCGCTGACCGAAGAACCTGCCAACGAAATACCTGTTGCTCAAAAAATTATCCAGCATATTCAGTCCTACAAAGGGCATGAAGAAATAAAAGCACCACTGTTCGCACAAACCAATCCGTTTGAATACGAACGCCGTTCGGTGCGGCCGGTGATGAACATGGGAGGCAAACAAGTTCCTGTTGTGCTAGCCGATTTACGAAACCGGAGCATGTCGGAAATACTACCCATGCGTGGTAAACAGATTCCTGAATATTTCCTCAATAATGACGAAGTGCTTGACTTGGAAGGAAACAGCTATCCGGTAATTGGAATCGATGAATATTTGTTTGGTGGTTCTCACTGGGGACAGATGAAATTTATCCGGACCAACAAGCAGGAGTTTGACCGTTTCATGACTGAAAACCCGGAAATAATCACCAAGTTGAAGCAAACACGAAAAACGGTTTTGATCCTGGAAAGCTTCAATAAAAATCCGTCGGCTGAGTTGCGAGCGTTTTTTATGAACCTGGAAACCCACATCTGGAAAGTTCCGGTCATTATTTATCGCAAGTACAACGAAAGTCGGTTAGACAATCTTCAAATTAAAGCGTCGATTGACCTGGGTGGTTTGTTGCTAGACGGTTATGGTGATGGACTTTGCATTACCAATGAAAGTGAAAATATTACCTTCACCGACCTGAAAGACCTGAGTTTCTCCGTGCTTCAGGCCAGCCGTATGCGGGTGACCAAAACGGAGTTCATCTCGTGCCCTGGCTGTGGCCGGACTTTGTTTGACCTGCATGAAACAACGTTAAACATCAAATCTCATTTCAAACACCTCAACCACCTGAAAATCGGGGTGATGGGCTGTGTTGTTAATGGCCCCGGTGAAATGGGGGATGTGGACTACGGTTTCGTGGGCGCCGGTCCAGGAAAAGTTAACCTGTACAAAGGCCAAAGTTTGAAAAAACGCCACATTCCATTTGAGAATGCGGTGTACGAACTGGAAAACCTGATCAAGGAAAGCGGCGACTGGAAAGATCCCGAAGACAATTAAATTAGTTAAAACAATTCCTGCAAGTTCATTTCAGGACTTAGCCAAACCGCGTGCATATCTGTTTGACGTGCACAATTCACATTTTCTTCTGAATCATCAATAAACAAGGTTTCCGATGGCTGTATTTGTGCGTCATCCAATACAAATTGATAGGATTCAAGTGCTGGCTTCCGCAGCTGGATATCGCTCGAATAGTAGTCTTTAACAAAGAGATCAACTAGCGAATGGCCAAACTTCTTTTCAAACAATGCCTGAAAATGGCAAATGTGGATGGAATTCGTATTGGAAAATAAATACAGGTGATAATCATCCCGAAGTTGTTTGAGCAAGTCAATCTTTTCCGGCGCATAGTCGATGATCATCGCACACCAGGCAGCATCAATGGCCTCATCGCTCACCGGGTTGGGTAATAATTGACGGATGCCTGTCCGAAACGTTTTTTCGCTGATTTGACCTTGCTCCATTTGTAAAAATACCTTGTGTCGATAGCCCCATCCTCCGGGCTTGATTAAATCGGGCATTCCCAATTCACGAAAAGCCTGGATGGTTCGGGTTGCATCAATATCCAGCAACACACCGCCCAAATCGAAGATGATATTTTTAATGCCTTCGGGAAATTGCTTCATACCGACAAAATTATAAAATGTCTGCTCAAGTTCCGAGTCAATAAGTCGTTTCTCAAAATCAAGTAATGTGAGATGAAGAAAGCGATCCTGCTTTATAGAAAACAGTTGGAGACATTTGAAACAATTGAACACAATCGTATTCGACCGTTTTCAAATGTCTTTCATCGTATTGATGTCCTTTTTCAAAGAATAGATCGAAATTTGGAAATCGGCTTTCCTACACTTGCTTATCAATCTAGTAAACAGACAGCTTTCCCGCTGATTCTCCATTCACTTTCAGCAAATAGTATCCTGGTTTCATTCGACTGATTGACAATCGATATTGATTGACAGGTGCGATTGATTTGGTCAGAATCAATTGCCCGGTCAATGTAAAAAATTGAACGGAATGTATCCGTTCCTGTGAGCGAACGGTGACCCAATTCTTTGCCGGATTCGGACAAACAGTGAATGACGGATCGACTCTTATCTGGGTGACTGTAGTCGCGTTGGGATTTTGCAAGCGCAAATCTTTAATTCTTAATGTACCACTCCCCACTTGTCCAAAAATTCCATAATTCACGTAAATCCGAATGGATTTGATCTGATCCAGATAAAATGAACCATCAGAGCTCGTCGTGAATTGGTGAGTGTACAAATGGTACGAATTGTCGGCTTCAAACTGGTCAATTTTAAACAGGTTGGAAAGTTTAACCTGGCCATTTTTATCCACCAAATCAATCCGCATATTCGATGGCGAGTTGGCCGGATCAATTTGCAAATCGAAAGCCATTTCGTAGTTGGTGGTCAAGTCAACCAAGCCACCAAAATCGTATTGCAGATAAGCATTTGCCGTTGGATTGTCAATTTGAAAATCCACCACCAGAGCTGAGTCTTCCGCGTTCAACGTAAAATTGTTATTATTCCCGGGAACTGAGGTCCACTGCATTTCCTGCGCATCACTGAGCGGTAAAATATCGACCCGGTTGGCAGTTGGCTTCGATTGGTAGTCCACATGAAAAAGATTGGAAACAGCAGTATCACATGCGGTCTGCATTTCGACCTGGATATCTCCCGGTGCATCGTTCCATTGTACCGTCACACTGCTGGTCGTTTCTCCGCTCAACACCTGTACGCCATCCGGGAAATGCCACGAATACGAGGCTCCACTGATTGGATCAACTGTATAGGTCACCTGATCATTCGCTGCATTGATCGATGGGCCGGAAATCACAGGTTTCGGCAAATCGTTGCTGTACACCCGCACATAGTCCACCTCCATCGTCGCTTCAGTCAGGTCGGGATCGATGCCTTGTGCCCCGC
>DATFMO010000169.1:0-2192 GCA_035266925.1 Sunxiuqinia sp.
AGATTTATGACAACCTGATTTCGTTAAATTATTTGAGTACCAATCGAGCTGTTCGCCGGCTTTTTTGTTCCAGGAAAAGTTGCCGTTTGGTTTTCATTTTTTCCAGGGCGCCTTCATTGTAAAAACGAATGGTAGCAAGGATGAGTCCTGTGTTGTAAAGAACGTCGTACTTTTTTCGCAGTTCAACCACCAACGATTCCAGCCCCACTTCAGGTTGGTCAATGCACAGCGAGAGGTCGATGGCCGATTGCTGGATGAGATTGACTTTGATATGCCGCTTTCGGAAGACGGTGAACACTTCATACAGCTGGTCAATTCCAATGAACGAAAAGTCGGACGGTGAAATCGTCACCAGCGCCTGGTTCTTTTTCAGAATAAAAACGGGAACTAAATCCAGTTGGTGACTCACGTCGTGGATAATTGTTCCGGGCTGATTCGGGAAATCAAACGGACGGACAAAAAGCGGGATATTTTTATTGCGTAACGGTTTGATGGTTTTCGGGTGAATCACTTTGGCGCCGGAATACGCGAGCTCGATGGCTTCTTTGTATGACAACTCATCCAACCGTTCGGTATCGTCAAAATCGACCGGGTCGCCATTCAACACCCCGGGAACATTTTTCCAAATGGTCACACTTTCGGCATTCAGCAGGTTGCCAAGAATCGCAGCGGTAAAATCTGATCCTTCACGGCCAAGCGTGGTCGTTTGGTTGGTCGTTGTTGCGCCAATAAAACCTTGGGTGACATACAAATCAGTCCCATGAAAACTGAAGCTGTTGTTCACCAACATGGCCGACCAATCCCAGTCGACAATGGCTTCGCGATAAGTTTCGTCCGTGCGAAGACACTGCCGCACATCAACCCATTGGTTTTTCAATCCAGCTTTGTTCAAATAGGCTGAAATAATGGACGTCGAAATCAATTCACCAAAACATACCAGTTGGTCATATTCATAGTCAAAATTCAACGATGGACTGCCGGCCAGGCGTTCCTCCAATTTTCGAAACAGGTGATTCACGGCCACCAAATCCTGTTCTTCAAGCGCCAGATCACGAATGATCTTTTGATGATATTCAGCGATTTTTTGATAGATATGTTGTGTCTTCGGACTTTTATTGAAATAGCTTTTTACAAGGGTTTCCAGGTCATTGGTGGTTTTGCCCATGGCCGACACAACAATCACTTTTTTATCGGGGAACAGCTCAACGATTGACGCTGCGTTTTTTATGGCCTCGGCAGAGCTCACTGATGCTCCTCCAAATTTAAATATCTTCATGCGTTTAATTTTTGGCTAACATTAAAAATGTAAATTTAGCGTTTTAACTAATCCTAAAACCATCCTTTTATCAGTCTGATTGTGCTGAAAAGGAGCGATTTTAAAATTTTTAGACTATGATTGATTCAACAGTGAAATTACACAATGGTGTTGAAATGCCACGGCTTGGGCTCGGAGTTTTTCAAAGCCGCGAAGGTGAAGAAGTGATTAACGCAGTTCGTTTTGCGCTACAACACGGCTATCGAAGTATTGATACAGCTTCGATTTACCAAAATGAGGTTGGTACTGGAAAAGGAATTCTGGAGAGTGGTATTCCGCGAGAAGATATTTTTCTGACTTCGAAAGTGTGGAACAACCAGCAAGGTTACAAAAATACAAAAGGCGCTTTTGAACAAAGCTTAAATCGCTTGCAAACCGACTACCTGGATTTATATCTGATTCACTGGCCCAAAGGCGAGCAATCGGTGGAGACCTGGCAGGCATTGGAAGAGTTATACGACAAGGGAAAGATCAAAGCCATTGGATTGAGTAATTTTCTCATCCATCATATTGAAGAACTACTACCGCATACAAAAGTAAAACCGATGGTCAACCAGGTGGAGTTTCATCCCGAATTGGTTCAACCTGAATTAATAACATATTGCAAGGAGCACGGTATTCAGCAGGAAGCCTGGAGCCCTCTCATGCAGGGGCGGGTGATTGATGTGCCATTGTTGAAGGAGTTGGCCGGTAAATATGGAAAAACCAATGCGCAGATTGCTTTGCGTTGGGCTTTGCAAAAAGGGGTTGTCGTCATTCCAAAGTCAGTACATGAAGAACGCATTGTTTCCAATGCCGACGTGTTTGACTTTGAAATTACCGGCGGAGATATGGTGAAAATCGATGCGCTAGACCAGGGGAAACGCATTGGCCCGGA
>DATFMO010000170.1:0-2564 GCA_035266925.1 Sunxiuqinia sp.
ATATGCCACGCAAATTTTATTCACCTTTTGCGATAGCAGTTTGTTCGTCACGCCAGCATAAGAATTCTGCTCTTGCAATATTGTTGGAATGCCTTTTCGTGATGCCGCTTTCAAAACCGGTCCGCTGGCATAGCCACCAACTCCAATCGCAACATCAGGCTGAAAGTCTTTTACCAGCTTTCTTGCCTTCTGCATACTTCGGTAAAGATTCCAGGCAAACGGAATCATGCGTAACGACAGCTTCCGGGGAAGTCCAATGACAGGAAGCCCCACGATATGGTAGCCGGCAGTAGGAACTTTTTCCATTTCCATTCTTCCCCGGGCACCAACGAATAATATGTCAACGCCAGGAATCCGGGCCTTCAGCTCGTTGGCAATGGACAAGGCAGGAAAAATATGTCCTCCTGTTCCACCTCCACTTATGATTACTTTTAATTGCTCCATTATAGTTCATCATCTTCATCCGGCATGTCAACGACCACCGGGGTTTGTTCGACTTCAACTTTCTTATTGCGTTGATTATGATAGCTCACAGATAAAATTGCTCCAAAGGAAAACGCCGTAAACAACATGGACGTCCCGCCCATACTAACCCAGGGAAGCGGCTGACCTGTTACCGGCGCAGCTCCTACCGACACCGCCATATTGATGAGCGCCTGAAAAACCAACATGATCACCAATCCGGCGGTTAAAAATGCCGGGAATGTCCGGTTCGATCGCCGGACAATGACCACTCCCCGATACAATAGAATCAGGTACAATAGCGCGACGAAAACACCACCAAACGCACCATATTCTTCAATAATGATGGAATAAATAAAGTCGTTATAGGCTGCTTCCATATAGTTGCTCACTTCGCTTCGTCCGGGTCCTTTGCCAAACATGCCACCTTCATAAATAGCCAGCTTGGCATAGTCAGCCTGGGTTGTCCCCTGCGCTTCGTCATCATCACCATAAATAAAATCGTCAATACGCTCTTTGAACGTATGCACACGTCCAGCCCAACTTGGCATATAGTCAGCTGTCAAATAAATCAGTGTCAGCATGATCAGACCAGCGCCAATGGTCAATGCGAAATATTTAAACGGCACGCGGGCAATCATCAGCAATACCATGATACTTCCAAAGATCAATCCTGAAGTAGAAATATCGCCATAAAAAATAATGCCGCAAACAACAGCGCTCACGCCAATGCTCCAGATAAATGCTTTTTTTAAGTCCTCTTTTGATTTTTGTCTTTTGGCCAATACTTTGGACACAAACATGACCAAGGAAATTTTTGCCAACTCGGCTGGCTGGAATCGCAGGAAACCAAGATCGAGCGAACGCGGGGTTGGCTTTAAAGGGGATAATTTGTATTGAACCACCGCTGCCAATAAGGCTCCAATTGTTATCATGAGCAACAAGGGCGCAATGTAGGTATAGAATTTCACCGGAATAATGTTGACTAAAAAGGCCATCACCGCAAAACCCGCCAGGATGAAAGCGATTTGGCGAATGAGGTAGTAACCGGTATTTCCACCTGCCTCACGATAAGCCAATCGTCCGGTAGCACTGTACACTACCAGCAGCGAGATGAGTGATAAAAAAACCAACACCACCCATACAATCCGGTCACCTTTTAATATTTTACCCAGTGAAAAATTCATTGTTATTCAAATTTCAAGTTGTCAGTTTCGAGTTTCCCGGCCACAACGTGCCTTGTTCTTCGCAACCTCTTTTCAAATACGTTTTATTCATTCATTTTGATAATTCTTATTCTTCTCACTATCTCCCCTCACAGTTCCAACATCTCCTGTTTCAACCTATCCCGTTTTGATAGCAATGAAATCATTTAGAGGGATCGAACAGCTGCTTTGAACTGTCGGCCACGATCTTCATAATTTTCAAACAGGTCGAAACTGGCACAGGCCGGTGACAATAGCACCGTTTCACTATTTTTGGCCAGGTAATACGCCGATCGAACCGCTTCCTGCATATCCTGCGTTTCAATAATATCAGGAATAATATCGATGAACGCTTCCTTGATTTTGTGGTTGTCAACTCCCAGACAAATAATGGCTTTCACCTTGTCTTTTACCAAATCTTTGAGCGCTTCATAATCATTGCCTTTATCGACGCCTCCTGCAATCCAAACAATTGGTTTGTTCAGACTTTCCAGGGCGTACCAGGTCGAATTCACGTTGGTCGCCTTTGAGTCGTTGATAAATTCAATACCATGAACTTTCAGGAAACGTTCCAGGCGGTGCTCAACGCCTTTAAAATCAGATAGACTTTCCCTGATCTTTTCTTTCCTGATGTTCAACACCATGCCGGCAAGCCCTGCAGCCATTGAGTTGTAGGTGTTGTGTCTTCCCTGTAATGCAATATCAAAAATGGACATGTTGAATGTGTTTTGTTTCCAAGTAATAATTAATTGATTCCCTTGTGTTCCAGCCCCATTTCCCGAGGGCTCGTTCCAACCAAACGGCAAGGCCACGGCTGGTATATTTCGCTTTTTCATTTCCTCCTGAATAATTGGATCATCAGCCCCGTAGATGAAAAAATCATCTTCGGTCTGGTTT
>DATFMO010000171.1:0-2162 GCA_035266925.1 Sunxiuqinia sp.
ACCTTTTCTACCTTAAGTTTCTCCACGTCCTAATTTGAATTTTGAGACGTACAAAAGTAGTAAAAATTGAATGTGGGAAAAATAATATTGTCGAACATTGATAGAAATGGTTTGAGAAAGGCTGGAAGCTGGATGTTGAACTTGTGGAATTTATTTTTGGAGTTTGTTCTTTGGAATTTGCGACGGCTACATGGGGTCCACATCAGCATAAATAATCATTCCACCATTGTTCGGCAAGCCTTTGATTTGATCCATAAAATCCTGCAAATCCTTTTTCGCTTGATTAAGTTGTTTGTTTTTTTCAAGTTTCAACCAAATTTCTTTTTGATACCAGGTTTGCACACGGCTGATGACCGGGTATTCCGGGCCAAGCACCTGTCCTTTGAATTTTTTCTGTAGGAGTGTTGCCAACTGGTTGGCCCCCCTATCCAGCCGCTGCCTGTTTTTGTGTTTAACGACCACTTTAATCAGCCGAAAATAAGGCGGATACCGAAACAGTTTTCGCTCCATCATTTGGCTATTAAAAAGTTGCTCAAAGTTGTTGTTAATTACTTCATTCAACACCGGATGCTTGGCTTGTAAGGTCTGAATAATGACCTTGCCCCGTTTGTTTTTTCGTCCTGCGCGTCCACTCACTTGAGCCATCAATTGGTAAGAGCGCTCAAAGCTGCGAAAATCCGGGTAGTTCAAAAGCTGATCCGCGCTTAAAATTCCAACTACGCGCACATGGTCAAAATCCAATCCTTTGGTGACCATCTGTGTTCCAACCAGAATATCGATTTGCTGGTTTTCAAACTTGTAGATAATCTGCTCAAAAGCACGTTTGGCACGTGTCGTGTCTAAATCCATACGAGCAATCCGGGTTTCAGGAAACAGAATTTTCAGTTCTTCCTCAATTTGCTCGGTTCCAAACCCCTTGGTGCGAACATCTTCCGAATGACATTCACCGCAATTTCCGGGCAAACTCACCGTGTGTCCACAATAATGGCAAATCAAGCTCGAGCGGTATTTGTGGTAAGTCAAACTGACATCACAGTTCTTGCATTTGGGAATCCAACCGCAGGTGTGGCATTGTAAATAAGGCGCAAATCCCCGTCGGTTTTGAAAAAGAATAACTTGCTCTTTCTTCTCCAAAGCCGATGTAATTTCATCAAACAACTCCGGGGTGAGCAACGATTGCATCCGTTTCTTTCGGGTCGCGTCTTTCACATCAGCTACGATCATCTCCGGCAGCTCAATCCCCTGGAAACGTTCCTTTATTTCTACCAACCCATATTTCCCCTGTTTCACATTGAAGTAGCTTTCAAAAGATGGCGTCGCTGTCCCCATCAAAACAGGTGCTTTGTGAATTTGCCCCAATACCACTGCCAAATCACGGGCATTGTATCGCGGGGCGGGATCAAATTGCTTATAGCTGTTTTCATGTTCCTCATCCACAATAATCAGCCCTGGCTTTTTAAAAGGCAGAAAAACTGCGGATCGAGCACCGAGGACAACTTGGTAGGAATCTTCTGTTTCCTGCAAAATATTGAACCAGATTTCGACCCGTTCGGCGTCGTTAAATTTGGAATGGTAAACCCCTGCTCTGTTTCCAAACGCCCGCTTCAGGCGGTTGATCAACTGGGAAGTCAAGCCAATTTCAGGTACCAGGTACAATACTTGTTTTCCTTGCGCCAACACCTCTTCAATCAGCTTGATGTAAATTTCAGTTTTTCCGCTGGCTGTCACACCATGCAACAAAACCGGACGATTAGTTTTAAATTCCTTTTTCAGCTCTTGATACGCTTTTTCCTGAACTTCATTCAAATCGTACAAGTGCGTGTCATTCATCTTTTCGAGATCGAGTCGACCAATTTCAACCTCTTCAATCGCCAAAACTTCCTTGTCTACCAAACTGCGCAAAATGCCGTCTGAAACGCCACTGCCTTCCAGCAATTGTTTTTTGGCTACGCGTATTCGCGGCTCTTGCTGGTAAAGGGTTTCGCCCAGAAAATACTCCAGCAACTCCACCTGCTTTTTGGCCCGCTTGATTTCATCAAGTACCGTTTTGATTTCTTCCGGTGTTGAAATGCGCTCATTCAAACGAACAAACGATTCTGTTTTCGGTTTGTAGCTTTCTTTGAGCTTTTCCTCCATCAAAATTGCGTTCTTCTCCAGCAAAA
>DATFMO010000172.1:0-3271 GCA_035266925.1 Sunxiuqinia sp.
GATATTGCGAATTACAACATTGACCACTACACGAAAACTGATTTCGATCTGGAAACGCAAAATCTGAATGACAATATTGAAATGTTGGTTGTTCGCTCGTTGACGGACAAAGAGCAGAGTTTGATTTACTTCCGGTCGATCATCAGGCAGCGGGAAGTATTTGAAACGCTGAAGGGCGTGGATTACGTCAATTTTGTGATTTCGTCAACCAACTATCGCGAAATTCTGGGTGACAATAGTTACCAGGAATACCTGAAATTCTTCATCAAAAATTACAGTCGTTTCATTAACAGCAATTTCCCGAAAGACGAGTTGCCTTCGCCTGAAGAGCTGATGGCCAAACAGCAGGAAAAAGAGAATAAGTTTGTTGAAAAGGGAACTTTCGTAGTGGTGAAATCGGATGAAACGAAAGGCTTGTATGCCCGCGAAAACGAAGTGCCGCAATATTTTGTAATTGCAGTTGACGATCCGGGTTTCAAAATGAGCACATTGATTCCGGCCTTCAGAGCATTCAATCAATCGAAATTTGCGAGTCTGAACCTGACTATTGAGCAGCAGCAGTTTGGTGACTACCAGATGATGGTGATCAAATCGATGGACAACATTCGCGATGCCATGAATTATTTCAGCCAGGTGGTTGCGAATCGGAGTTTATATCAAAGTTTAGGCACACGGAGCTACCGGAATTTCATCATTTCAGAGAAAAACCTGAAAGCGATGAAAGCTGAAAGTAGTGTCAAAAAATACCTGGACTTCTTCCGCAGTTATTATATCAGTGGTGATTTTGCAAAGAATACCCAATCTGCCAAACCACAAACTAAGCAAGAACAAACACCGCAGACGCAGAAACAAGAAGAACCGGTTGCTCCGGCTGAAACTGCTTATCAAGGTCCGTTTGATACGACAATTGAAGGGGAGCAGTATTTTGTGCTGATCATTCCGAAGCAAGGAGTGGATACCAATGTCGTGAAAGCCGCCGTTGAATCTCATAATGAGAACAATTTCTCCAATATGGGACTGAAAGTTTCTTCCCAGGATTTTGACGCTAGTCATACCATTCTGCGAGTTTCAGGAATCACTGATGAGCAATCAGGATTGAACTACCTGAGAAGCCTGGTGCGTGACGACAAAGTTTATCAACCATTAATGGATGTGAGCTACCGCAATTTCGTGATTTCTCCGACCAATTATAAACTCTTGCTCAATAACAAAGATGCAGGTGCTTATCTGGACTTTTATAAATCCATCTACCTTAAAAAATAGAGGTTAATTTTTGTTAAGCCTATACTTACGGGGAATAATTTTTGTTGTATAGGTGTACACATGAAAACAAAAAGACACGAAACATGAGAACAATACGTATACTTTGGACCGATGACGAAATTGATTTACTTCGGGCCCATATCATTTTTCTGGAAGAAAAGGGTTACGATGTAACAACGGCAAACAATGGCGCCGACACCATTGACCTGGTTCGCGAGAATCATTTCGATATTATTTTTCTGGATGAAAATATGCCGGGCTTGTCAGGATTGGAAACATTGGACGGAATAAAAGCCATTGATCCCAATGTGCCGGTGATCATGATTACCAAGAGTGAGGAAGAAGATATTATGGACCAGGCCATTGGTTCGAAAATAGCCGACTACCTCATCAAGCCAGTCAATCCTAAGCAGATTTTACTGTCTATCAAAAAGAATGTTGGTCAGCGGGAGCTGGTGACCAAGCAGACCACTTCGGCCTATCAGAGCGAATTTTCAAAAATTGGAATGCGCCTCAATGAACGTCTCGATTACAATGATTGGAAAGATGTTTATCGAAAGTTGGTTTTTTGGGAGCTGGAGTTGAGTGCCTCGGAAGATACAACAATGGATGAAGTGCTGAAGATGCAAAAATCGGAGGCGAACAATGGATTTGGGAGGTACATCAAAAGCAACTATCTCAGTTGGTTTGAAAAAGATACTGAAGATCGCCCCATGTTGTCCCCCGATATTTTTAAATACAAAGTTTTTCCTCAATTGGACAAAGGAAATAAAGTCCTTGTACTGGTCGTTGATAACCTGCGTTATGACCAGTTCCGGGTGATGAGCTCGGCGATCAACCAGTATTTCACAATTGATGACGAAGACCTTTATTACAGCATTTTGCCGACTGCTACCATGTATGCCCGGAATTCAATTTTCGCTGGCTTGATGCCTTCAGAAATTGCTCGATTGTTCCCTGAGTATTGGGAAGCAGATGACAATGAAGGTAACAAAAACATTCACGAGCGCGAGCTGATGGAGATGCAGATGAAACGCCGTGGGCGGAGTGAAAAGCTGTATTTTGAGAAAGTGACTTCCCATAAGGCTGGTCGAAAACTAACGGACAATTTGGGCAATATCCTGCAAAATGATCTTTCGGTGATGGTCTTCAATTTTGTTGATATGATGTCTCACGCCCGGACCGAGATGAATATGATGAAAGAATTGGCCAGCGACGAAAAAGCATATCGCTCCATCACGCTAAGTTGGTTTACCCATTCGCCATTATTTGAACTTATTCGTTTGTTGGCTGACAGCGATATCAAAATTATTCTGACAACTGACCACGGAACCATTCGTGTTGATGATGCTGTTAAGGTGATTGGAGACCGGGATACAAATACCAATTTACGCTATAAACTGGGGCGCAACCTGAACTATAACCCGAAAGAAGTATTTGAGATTACGAATCCGGACAAAGCTTATTTACCGGGCAGAAATGTAAGTTCGAGCTTTATTTTCGCGTCAAATAGTGATTTCTTTGCGTATCCGAACAACTACAACTATTACGTGCAGTATTATCGAGATACCTTTCAGCACGGGGGAATTTCACTGGAAGAAATGATTATTCCAATCATCACATTAAGTCCGAAGGCTTAATTATTGTCTTCCTTCTTTTCATCGCGTCGTTGACGGTATGTTTTGTTGGCAAACACGAACTCTTCGAGCGTTTTGTTATTGGCATGAAGAATTTCATTTTTCGTACCTTCCCAGCAGGTTTCACCGTCACTAATGAAAAGTATTTTATCACCAATCTCCATCACAGAATTCATATCATGGGTATTGATAATGGTTGTCATGTTCAAATCGACGGTGATTTCATGAACCAACTCATCAATTACCAATGATGTTTCCGGATCCAGTCCTGAATTCGGCTCGTCGCAGAACAAATACTTGGGATTCAGCGAGATGGCTCGGGCAATCGCAACCCGTTTTTGCATTCCTCCCGAAATTTCGGATGGCGAAAG
>DATFMO010000173.1:0-5363 GCA_035266925.1 Sunxiuqinia sp.
GAACTGGGAAAATCAAATCCAATTTATCATTTTCAATAGGAAGGTACCGAACTTGCTTCTCCCTGGAAATGTAATTCACTGGCAAGTCCTTCAATCCATGATAAAGCGAATTCAAAACTTCGACGGCCCCTTCTTTTACCGACATGGCCGTTGGAAACGGAAAGGCGTTAAACGAATCCTTATCGAACGGCACAAAATCATCTGAAATGACCTGAAATCCCTCCGCTTGCAACAACGCACCAATGGTTGTTTTTCCACTTCCCGGGGGCGCTGAAAATAGAATGGTTTTCTTTTTATTGGTTATTGCAGATGCATGCACCGTCATCAACCAATTATCGTCAGCTTTTTGATGAAGCAAGTTGATCAACTCCATAAATATTTTCCCTTTCGTGTAGTTACTTCTTTCTTCATCCCAAATTCCTTTAATATCGCCATCCAATCGAAAAACCACACGCTCATTTATCGTAAAAAGCTCAAAAAGAACTAGCTCAGCCTCCTGATTGCCCTCGACCGACAAATGATCAATAAGCGGATGTATGTATTCTTCAAGCCATTCTGTTTCATATAAAAATTTGATCAACAAATCACCAACCTGGTAAAAATAAACTGAATACGGCGTAAAAACTTGCTGGCTGGCATCATTTGCATCTTTGTCTGCGCCTTCCGTTCTGCCAATCGGTTGGTTCATTTCGTGAATCCGGTTGTGCATATCTATCACGAATCTGGAACTCTCCTCTTTGCCCACATCATATCGATTCGCAAATTCTTCTGAAACAGCCTCCATCTCAATTTGGTTGGCTATTCTTTTGAAGACAAACCATGCCGGCTCTTCCAGCTGAAAATAAAGATTACTAGCCTGTAACCAAACCAAATGTAAATCACCAATTTCCTTTTCTACATACAAGACTTTATCCAAATTCATGAAAGGGATTGTTTTATTTGCGCTCTGTTGAACAATGACCGAAATTAAAAAAACTATTGAAAATTAAATCCATAGCCAACGGTAATATTGTTTTTTAATATCTATTTTTTACAATAAATATTTATCCTTAGCTTAACAAGAATACTTTCAAAATAAACAGTTGCTTCCGTATTTGCAGCAGAGCAACGCTTCCGTGTTCCATGTGAGTCACCTGAATCACGTCAAAAGTAACTCCATTCAAAATAATATTGTCGTTTCAAAATCAAACTTTACGTGAAATTACCCATTGTACGTATGATTCAGAGATTGCAATTTTATGTCTATAAAAATATAATGTATCAACGGGCAAACTCTAAAATTTAATTGCGATGAAAGAAGAGAGCGAAAAAAGGACAAAAAAATCGACTCAAGAAACTGAAAACAAAAAGATTAGTCGAAAAGACGCCATCAAAAAAACAGGTTTCATGGCAGCTTCAGCTGCCACAATGATGGTACTTTTAAGTAATCGAGCACAGGCTCACGGTGGTGGCGACAATGGTTATCATTGCTCCCCAAGTGGAGATAGAAACCGTCACGACAAAGGAAGATCATCGGGCAGAAACAACAACAACAACAACAACAACAACAACAACAACGGCGGATGGAATTCTGACTGGTAAAATACCATATATTGAATTCCAAAGTTATTTACAATCGTAAAATTACATAAGATCGATTATTAAATAAACGGTTATCCGCATTTTTACCTGGTTCGCAAATTCCTGCCGGGCGTCAGACTGGGATTCTCCCTGTTTACCCCGCCCCTTAGGGAGCAGGTAAAATCAATTCGCTCCCTTTAAGGGATGGGGCGAACGAATTGATTTTCAATACTTAATTCTGCTTTTAGGTATGCAAGCGGGTACTCATTTTAAATAATCATACGACTCTTTTAGTCATCACACCAAAATTTGAATTTCAGCTCATGTAAAGTTTATTTCATGAGCTGATTTTTTTTGATTTAGATAAAAAGTTTCTTCAGTGGTTACTTTACCTTTGTCGCATTTCAAAATGAACTAAATCTTCCAGTTCGATAAAGATTATGCCAATCTACTTTAATTCGTTGAACATTTCACAATCCACACCTGTTCGAATTTCATGACCGACCCTGCACCGAAAAAGTGCTTTTTACACTGTCTTGATAAGGCCTTTAAATAAAAGGTCGCAATACATTCTTCTCAAAGGAATACGACATTTTAATATTGCTATTTTTAACCAAAAAATCCATCAAAAATGAAAGCTCAAATCAATGAAATAGAACATGAACTTCTCGATATTTTATATCACGATGGAATTCCTGAAATAAAATCGCTACAACGTGTGTTAAAGACAAAATCGGCTGATGGCCAGGAACGACTTCACAAGTTTAAGGGTTCTGAAATCTTGTACGCCAAAAAGAACCTCGCCAAAATGGGTTTGATTAATGTAATTGAAGCACAAAGGCGCCATGATTTGGAAGAAGGTGAAGGCTTCACGCGTGTGGGCGACGATATTACATTTTACTACTTCGATCTGGATAAAAAACTTGAAATTACGGAAAAAGGTATTCAATGGTGCCAGGCGCATTTGATGAAATGAGTATCAAAAAAAATAGCAACAAGAATACGACGCAGGAACCATCTCAAAATATGCTTTGAGATGGTTTTTCATTTCCTTTATGATTTTGTCCTTTTGCCAACGGCATTTCCCTATAGCCCATTCAGTGCAAACCAGATGAGGCCGCATCTTTTAATTTCAAGCTTCTTCGATACCGACAATTTCCTCGCTGCAGAACAACGATTCTACATGATTGAGCATGTAAACTTATAGCACAGTCAGCAACCGCTCCTGCTCCAATCCCTTTCGATGCTTATGTAGAGCATCGAAAAAAAATTTGAGTTCCGGGTAGTTTTGAGAACCAATATTCTTCAACAAATGAATTTGCTGGTCATAGAGGCTGGTCAAGCCATATTGATCGATGAGTTCCTCAATATTTGGCGGAAGAAAATAGTTGGTGCGTTTGGCCGGTAAACGGCTTCGGTATTCCCGAATATAAATGCTTAAACCAGCAGGATCAAAATCACCAAAATGCAGGTAGTTATTTGAAATGGATTGGAGCCACCGGTTCGGACTGTTGCTCATGTAACGCATGATGAGGATGAGTTCTCTTTGCGGGAAAAGATGAGCCAACTTTTCAAACTTTAAAAAGCATTCCGGATTTTCAACACCAATAATCAAAGCCGTCCCTGGAATCTGCAATTTGGTTGGTTGGTGAACGAACAATTCAATCCCCTGGGGCATCGGTTGTATCCTTTCTCCTAAAATACTGATTTCCGAATTCAACGTCTTTATGAAAAATCCTTGCAAACTTTTATGCCGAAAAGTCTTGGTGGATTTTGAGGCGCCCAGTGAACTTTCCCCATCGGAAGACGTGCTTTCAAATTCGTCAATATAATCTTCCAACGATAGCACCTCATGCTGTGCCCGAACGTAGTTCTGCAAACCCTCCCTGTCCGGGCAAAAATAAACGGATCGCCGTTTGCCTTGGGGCAGCTTTTGAATAATTCCATCTTCACAGAACCGCTCTAAGAAACTTTTGGTTTTAATCTCACTCGAATTCAATTGTTCTCCGTTTTGCAGGCGAAGCAGGCAACGGGCAAACGATAGGGGCAACGGTTTAGAGCTCATGACTGATCAGTTTGGTAATCCCGGTTCTGTTTGTTTTCGGATTTTTCCGAAACATATAAATATGCCGGTAATCTTGTTCGTTATGCGAATTTGGCGAACCGTTAATCAGGCGAATATTTCGTTCGCTGGCAAAAGAGATCAATCCTGTGACGTTGCTGTCATGCAAAATACCAACCTCATCGATCAGGCAGTGCAGAATGGTATCGGTTTTTTGTTTGGAGCCGTTGTTCTTGAAGATATGCAACAGGTTGATATAGATCATCGATTTCACTAAAACATCGGTTCCATTTGATCCGACGTTGGCCAAACGACTCACCCAGTTCGTGTCATTTTCGTTTTCGCGAATACGGAATTCCAGATCAAATGCATCTTCCAATTTCAGGATTTTTGTTTTTGCCTGCCCTATTTGCAACAGCAAGCTTTCCAGCAATTTTACTGCTTCATCGTTATTGCTGTTGGAGCCACCCGGATTGAACAGATTGATTTCGCCGTAATTCAGGTTATTCTCCGATTGAAACGTTCTTATTTTCCGCAAAAGCTGGATGATCTTATTGGAACTTTCCTGCAAACGCATTTCAATACTTTTAACAACACCCACGAAATTCGACTTCCTGAAATCGGCATTGATCCGTTGAATAACCTTCAACACATCCTCTTCTTTTTGGAGCAGCTCATTGGTTTCGTTCACGATATTTGCCAGTACCATGGCGTATTTTCGCGTCACTTCCGTTTTAAAGTCGATAATCTTCTGTTCCCGGACAAACTCTTTTAAATTCCCGGCAAAAGCACGGTACTGAATATCCCCGGATAAACTGGTTTCAAATCCCAGGCAGTTATCCGGGCTAAAATAACCTGAGAATTCAGTGATCCGCTCGGTAAATAATTTATCATGCTTCTCATATTCAAGTGCCAGATCCTTCAACTTGCGGATGTTTTCATCGCAGTTCCATTGATCCACCTTATCGTGATGTTCGATAAAATTTTGAAGTTCCTCAAACAATTGGCTCTTACTAAAGAAATCGAAAGTACTCAACTCGCGATTCAGTTCCCCGATCGTTTTGGAAACCTGCTCCAACCTGGTCCTCAACGACTCCAGTTCAGCCTTCTCCTTATTGGTACGGTTAGCATGGAGTTGCTGCAAATGTTCCCGTTCATTGTCCAAAGTCTTCCTGTTGTGACGGAACTCTTCCAGCCGGTCGATGTACTCCGCACAATCCTTTTTGTATTCAATAATTAATGGGTAGTTTTTCTCAATCTCCGTTCGTTTACCCTTAACAATCTTGAGCAGATCCTCCAATCGTTGAATCTGTGCCATATCAACTCCTTTTTCCTTCAAAAGCGCATTTCGTTGTTCTTCGAGTGTTTTGATTTGCAAATTGAATCTTTCCGTGATCCCCTTCTTGCCTGATGTTATTTTATCATCTAACTCTGCTAACTGTTTTCCGACTTTTTTCTCCTGTGCCCGTTTGGTTGATTCAAGCGCTGCGGTTGCTTTTTGATGCCGTTGCTCTATCTTCTCAATAAAATCCAGAATTTCCTGTTGTTCAACTTTGAGTTTGTGCCTTTCTTCTTCTTTTTTGTCCAACTCCTGACGCTTCAAAAGTTCAGCCTTTTCCTTCAATTGACTCCGGGCGATCCTGCACTTTTCAAGCTCAATATCTGCTTTATCTATCTGGTAGCCATAGTTGGAGACTTCCTGATTGAGTTCAGAAATTTTCTTGTTGAATTTCTTCTGATG
>DATFMO010000174.1:0-2677 GCA_035266925.1 Sunxiuqinia sp.
AACTCGTTGAGGGCAGCCGTTTGTGCTGCTGCGTCCATTGTACTGAGATTCTGCAAAAAGGTGTCACCATCGTGCAATATGTAATAGGCTAAAATTAACGGTGCAATGGCTCCAGCCAGTTTGTTGCAAATACACAGTATGCTGATACGCCGCGCCGCGCTTTCCTGCGGCCCGATGATGGTAATGTACGGATTTGAGGCCGTTTGTAAAATGGCCAGCCCCGTTCCCATGACAAACAGCCCGGTGAGAAAGATTCCATAAATACGGGTCAATGCTGCCGGGATAAAAATAAGGGTTCCCACTGCCATGACCCACAAGCCAATCATCATCCCGTTTTTAAAACCGGTCTTCTTAAGCACCCACGACGATGGCAGCGCCATGATCGTATAGGAAATGTAAAAGGCAAACGCGACAAACAGAGCTTGGAAGTCAGTGAGATCGCAGGCAATTTTCAGATAAGGAATAAGAATGCCATTCAGCCAGGTGACAAAACCAAAAATGAAGAACAGGGCACTAATAATGATCAGAGGCAGAAGTGTGGACTGTTTCCCATTTGGGATGGCTTGTTTGTTCATTTTGTCAAGTTTTACTTTCGGGCATGAAAGATAGGAATTATCATTAAAAATGAACGGACGAAAAGTGGAAATGAGTATTGAAAAACTTATCGTTCCGTCATTGCGAGAGGGAACTCATTTTTTTTGAATGGGCATAAAGAGGCAATAACAGTATGGGCTGCTTTGTCATACTGAACGTAGTGAAGTATCTGCTGCTTAATTGCATCGATCATGAGACCCTTCGCTACACTCAGGGTGACAAATTCGGAGATCTGTCATTGGCAGTGTAGTGAAGCAATCCGCCATCAGCTTTCCTTTTCTTCCTCTTTGTACCAACTGGCGTATTTGCTGTACGCATTGGCAATGCGATGGATTTCTCCTTCCAGCAATTCGCCACTAATGGACTTGATTTTTTTTGCGGGAATCCCGGCATACACGCTGCCTGATTCAACATGCGTTCCTTTGGTGACTACAGAGCCAGCAGCTATGATGGTGTTACTTTCCACTACGGCATCATCCAGCACCACGGCATTCATGCCAATCATCACATGATCGTGAATAGTGCATCCGTGCACAATCGCGCCGTGTGCAATGATCACATCATTACCAATATTTGTGGGGGATTTTTGGTAGGTAGCATGAATAATTGCACCGTCTTGTACGTTGGTATTGTTGCCAATCTTTATGTAGTGTACATCGCCACGAAGAACAGCGCTGTACCAAACACTGCAGTGATCACCTAGTTCAACATCACCAATGATGGTTGCATTTTCAGCTAAAAAGCAGTCGTCACCAATCACTGGCGTTTTTCCTCTTAATGTTTTTATCAATGCCATTATCTATATTCATTTTAAATTGAAGGCAAAGATATGAAAAGCTGTAAATTATTAAATGTGTAATGCTCAACTATTTATTTAATGGTTACTTTTGAAAATCATGTTTGAACCATGTAATTCAAAACGATTCCAATGCGATAAATCGTTATTTTTGAGATCGTTTTTTTGAAGTTCTAAAAGAACATTTTGGATACTATAAAATAATTGTCAAATGAAAGACACAAAAGTAATTGAACTAGAAGAGGTGGCCATTCGGTTTTCGGGTGATTCGGGTGATGGGATGCAATTGACAGGAACGCTATTTTCCGATGCCACTGCTTTATTTGGGAATGATATTTCAACTTTTCCAGACTATCCGTCGGAAATCAGGGCGCCACAAGGTACTGTTGGTGGGGTGTCTGGATTCCAGGTCCAGTTTGGGCAAAAGGAAGTTAATACTCCTGGTGACGATGCACACGTGCTAGTCGCCATGAACCCTGCCGCGGTAAAGGCAAATGCTCGTTTTATGAAACCGGGTGGTACGATCATTTATGATGCTGATTCGTTTACACAAAAAAATTTAGACAAGGCCAATTTCAAGACCGATGATCCTTTTGGCGAATTGGGATTAGATGATTACTTCAAAATATCAGTACCAATTACCAGCCTGACCAAGGAAGGATTGAAAGATTTTGGGATGGATAATAAATCGGTGCTGCGAAGCAAAAATATGTTTGCCCTGGGGTTAATTTGTTGGATGTTTGAGCGTCCGATGGAGTACATTGAGAAATTTATTAAGACGAAGTTTGCCAAGAAACCAATCGTGGTGGACTCGAACCTGAAAGTCTTGCACGACGGGTACAATTACGGCATGAATATGCAGCATATGACGCCTCGTTATTTGGTGCATGCCGCAGCTATTGAAAAAGGTAATTATCGGAACATCAACGGAAACCATGCAACGGCCTGGGGATTTTTGGCAGCTGCTGAAAAAGCCGGTTTGGAACTGTTCCTGGGATCGTATCCAATCACTCCGGCTACCGATGTGTTGGTGGCTCTGTCGCAACGTCGTGATTTAGGTGTGAAAACCTTTCAGGCTGAGGATGAAATTGCCGGAATTTGTACCACCATTGGCGCTGCATTTGCCGGCGACCTCGCAGTTACAAGCACTTCTGGTCCGGGTTTGGCGTTGAAGTCTGAAGCGCTCGGTTTGTCCGTGATGGCTGAGTTGCCGATCGTTGTTGTTAACGTTCAGCGTGGTGGCCCATCAACCGGATTGCCAACCAAAACAGAACAATCAGATTTATT
>DATFMO010000175.1:0-3640 GCA_035266925.1 Sunxiuqinia sp.
TCTTTTTTATGCCTGCCGGACGTGTGCATGCCATTGGAAAAGGAGTGGTTGTAGCTGAAATTCAACAAACTTCAGATGTGACCTATCGCATTTATGATTACGATCGGAAAGATGCTAACGGCAATGGACGCGAACTGCACACCGACTTAGCGCTGGAGGCTATTGACTTTACGGTACCGGAATCGTATAAAACGATTTACACACCAAAGCATAATGAACCCGTGGAATTGGTGAAATGTGACTATTTCACAACTCGGTTACTGGAGTTCGACCAAAAGTTTGAACGCGATTTTCATAAACTGGACTCCTTTGTGATTTACATGTGTCTGGATGGTGAGTTCGATATTGAATATCCGGATGGAACAGTCAATGTAAAAAAAGGAGAGACAGTGCTTATTCCAGCTGAGCTGGAACAGTTTTTCCTGGAACCAAAAAGTTCCAATGTGAAACTTTTGGAAGTGCATGTGTGATGAACTGCTAGTTTTTCGCTAGCTGCTAGCTTCTTGATCGAGTCGTTCCGTCCCTGTACTTAGGGGATTGTTTCGGAATCTTAATGCAAATTTGAGGCAAAGGTTGTCCTGCGTTTGATCCATTAACTGAGAGATTCCGGCATTGGCCGGAATGACTGAAAAAAAAGCCAGTGAGTTTGGAATTTGTCCCGAGAATTCGGGATTGAAATTGGAATTTGGAATTTAAAAGGTATGGAGATTAAAACAGCGCAATTTGTAATGAGTAATTCGGATGTGAAAAAATGTCCGGAACCAACGCTGCCTGAATTTGCCTTTATTGGCCGTTCCAACGTGGGTAAATCTTCGTTGATTAACATGTTGGCCAGGCAATCGAAGTTAGCTAAAATCTCTTCGCGTCCCGGAAAAACCCAGTTAATCAATCACTTTTTGATCAACGATAATTGGTATTTGGTTGATTTGCCGGGCTACGGATATGCTAAGGTTTCCAAGAAACACAAAGAAAAGTTTCAGGCCTACATTGTCGACTACGTGTTGAAACGGCAAAATTTGTATTGCTTATTTGTGTTGGTCGATTCGCGGCATGAGCCTCAGCAAATTGATGTTGACTTCATGAATTGGTTGGGGGAAAAGGAAGTGCCTTTCGCCATCATTTTTACTAAATCCGATAAATTGGGCAAGAATAAATTAGCCAGCAATATTGCGGTTTATCAAAAGGAATTGCTTCATTATTGGGATGAATTGCCCCCCATTTTAATCAGCTCATCAACCACGGGATTGGGCAAGGAGGAAATTCTCGATTTCATTGAACAAACGATGTGATCATTTTGTGCTCGTTGAATATCAGGTTTTTAATGATTTAAAGTCAACGTTTAGGCTCAATTTCCAATAACTTACAATGCTGGTTTTTAAGATTATTTTAAAGATTTTTTTACCTTTGCCAGCAATCCCACACGTCCTAAGAAATTAAAAAAACGAAAATGACTAAAAAGGCTCCTCTCAAGATTTTCACAGGAACTGCAACACGTTATCTGACAACAGAAATTTGTACCAGTGCAAACGTTGATCTGGGAAAATCATCCTGTCCTATTTTTGCTGATGGTGAATTTGAACCCTGCTACGAAGAAACAATTCGTGGGGCACACGTTTTTATTGTACAATCAACTTTTCCAACCAGCGACAACCTGATTGAGTTGCTGCTGATGATTGATGCTGCGAAACGTGCTTCAGCGTATAAAATTATTGCCTGCATTCCTTATTTTGGATATGCTCGCCAGGATCGGAAAGACAAACCTCGTGTATCGATTGGCGCCAAATTAATGGCTGACTTGTTATCAGCAGCCGGAGTTGATCGTATCATCACGATGGATTTACATGCCGACCAAATACAGGGCTTCTTCAATGTGCCTGTAGATCATTTGTTTGCTTCTGCACTGTTTATACCATTTATCAAAACGATGGGCTTGCGTGACGTTGTTATTGCTTCACCGGATGTGGGAGGAACGAAACGCGCGAATACGTATGCACGAATGTTGGGTACAGACATGGTCATTTGCCATAAATCGAGAGCGAAACCCAACGTGATTGGCAACATGACCTTGATTGGTGATGTTCGGGACAAGGATGTCATTATTGTTGACGACATGATTGATACAGCCGGGACCATCACAAAAGCAGCCGGTTTGATGATTAAAGAAGGAGCGCATTCGGTTCGTGCATTTGCCGCCCACGGTTTATTGTCTGGTCCGGCTTATGAACGCATTGAAGAATCGGCACTTGAGGAAGTTTATTTTACAAATTCAATACCTCCTAAAAAAGAATCATCGAAAATCAAATACTTATCGGTGGCTACAGCATTTGCTGAAGCCATTCAACGTGTCTATAAAAATCAGTCAATTAGCTCGTTATTTTTTAAATAATTTTATACATTTGCACCGCTTTTTCCAACGGCATAAAGTTATGCATGCTGTTTGCCCTTTCACTGAAAAGGGAGGACTGAGTACCATAATTAATAATTAAATTTTTTAAGATGAAATCAATTGAAATTAAAGGTTTTAAAAGAGAAGGCCTTGGCAAGAAAGATTCCAAAAAGTTAAGAAGTGAAGGTAAAGTTCCATGTGTGATTTATGGGGACAATGAGCCTATTCATTTTTATGCCCAAGAAGGAGACTTCAAAGACGTAATTTACACTCCAAAGGTCTACTTGATTGATCTGGACATTGACGGAACGACTTACAAAGCAATTATGCAGGACGTTCAATTTCACCCGGTAGAAGAGCAAATTCTTCACGTTGACTTCCTACAAATTACCCAGGATAAACCAGTTAAAATTGAAGTACCTATCCAGGTTGAAGGTTATGCCAAAGGGATGCGTTCAGGTGGTAAATTGAAAACAAACCTGCGTCGTTTGAAAGTTCGCGCATTGGCGAAAGATCTACCCGATTCAATTAAAATTGATATTACCGACCTCGCACTTGGAGATAGTTTTAAAGTGGGGCAATTGGCGTTGGATAATATTGAATTCCTGAATTCGAATTCAGTACCTGTTGTTTCAGTTGTGGTAACTCGTGCGGCTCGTGCTGCTATGGGTACTTTGCTTCCTGAAGAAGAGGAAGAAGCAGCAGCTACAGAAGAAACAGCTAGCGAAGAATAGCTTTTTCGTAGATAAATACCTGTCGGCTGGCAGATGATTATTTTGGCGAGTTCCATGCGTTGAAGCTTTGAAATTTAGACAGAAGTTGCTACGTCAATTGCACGAACTTAAATTGAAAAATAATCGAATGAAATATTTGATAACCGGACTCGGAAACCCGGGTGATGAATATGCAAACACCCGGCATAATATAGGATTTAAAATATTGGACGCTCTTGCTGATGCGTCCAATATTGTTTTTAAGGATAAGCGTTATGGCTTTGTTGCCGAATATAAATTTAAAGCCCGGACATTTATTCTTTTAAAACCAACCACTTACATGAATTTAAGTGGAAAGGCAATCAACTACTGGTTGCAAAAGGAAAAAATACCCTTTGAAAACTTGCTGGTTTTAACCGATGATTTAGCGCTTCCATTTGGAACCCTTCGTCTTCGTGCCAAAGGTGGTGACGCTGGCCACAATGGTTTGAAAAGTATTCAGCAGGTAACCGGGCGCAGTGATTATGCCCGTTTGCGTTTT
>DATFMO010000176.1:0-2392 GCA_035266925.1 Sunxiuqinia sp.
ATCAATATGATGGTCGATAAATCAAATGCAAATAAAAGAACTTCTATCAAATCATTACAGAATAATCGGCGAATGTTTTTTAAGTGTGCCTTTTGGGTTGCCATGTTTGGAATATTTTTCCTTTTCGGGTTTTCCAACCCCTCCGTCACGAAAAAATCTGCACCTGGAAAACAATGGGTAGGAACCTGGAGTACAGCGCCGCAACTTGTAGAACCGCGAAATATGCCACCTGATCCGGGATTAACCAACAACACATTACGGCAAGTGGTCTGTGTTTCACTTGGAGGGAAACGCCTACAGGTCCGATTCTCCAATGAATTCAGTAAAAGCCCGGTTACCATGAAAACTGTGCAGATTGGCGTTTCGAAGGATGGAAGTGCAATTGATGAATCAACCGTGAAAACATTGAAATTTAATGGCAAGGCGGAAGTGACGATGGAGCCGGGAGCAGCGATTGCTTCTGATTCGATTGTATTCAATTTAAAACCAAGGATGGAAGTGGCCATCACGATTTCCTTTGGCGAAACATCGCCGGACGTGACTGGTCATCCCGGATCGCGAACGACCTCATACTTGTTGGGCGGCAAACACACTTCTTCAGGAACTAATTTCTCAGGCGCTGTCAAAACGGATCATTGGTACGTCATCAACGGAATTGATGTTGAAGCGCCAAAGTCGGCTGCTGCTGTTGCAATTCTCGGGAATTCCATCACGGATGGAAGAGGCTCTGGCACCAATAAACAAGACCGGTGGCCGGATGTTTTAGCCATGCGCTTATTGAAAAATAAAAACACGCAACATATTGGTGTTCTAAATATGGGGATTGGCGGTAATTGTGTCCTTCGGGGAGGCCTGGGACCAACAGCCCTAGACCGGTTTGACCGCGATATCCTGAAACAACACGGCGTACGTTGGCTAATTATTTTGGAAGGAGTCAATGATCTAGGTTGGACCAGAGACAGCGCTGCTGCATTTGGGGTAGCAAAAGGCCTCATTCGAGCGTACAAAAAGATGATTGACGAGGCACATTCACACGGGATAAAAGTGTATGGAGGTACAATCACTCCCATTAAAAAGTCATTTTATTATAAAGAATTTCGGGAGAAAGCGCGGCAATGGATCAATGAATGGATCCGGACCAGCGGACAATTTGACGCAGTGATTGATTTCGACAAGGCCCTATATAATCCGGAAGATACGTTAACTATTCTCCCTGAGCTACAGTCCGGTGATTATCTTCATCCCAATGAACAAGGGTACCGTATGATGGGCGAGACAATTGACCTTTCATTATTTAAATAAGGTTTTTCCCTTAAACAGTTGGCATTAAATGTTCATCCCCTATTTGGGCTGGATTTACAAATTATATAGCTAAAACCTAAATCCCGGAATTCCATCAAATTCTAATTTCAGCTTTCACTAAGTTTTAAAAGAGAAGAAAGTGCTCAACGATAAAAACACTTCGTTTGGGTTTGGTTGATAGAATCACAAAGGAGAATCAATTAATTCGAGCCGAAAAATAAGAAGATTCGATCGACTTCCAATTTGATTATTAATAAACACAAAGTCTGAACAAATAACGATAGACCTAAATAACGATGAGAAAATCTTTTTTCGTGATTATCAGCTTGTTGTTGGCGGCAAACTTATGGGCACAACAATATCCCTTTCAAAATCCCAATTTAAGTTCTGCAGAACGGGCAAAAGATCTGATTTCAAGATTAACCCTCGAAGAAAAGGTGACGCTAATGTGCGACCAGTCTGATCCGATCCCTCGACTGGGTATCAAGCGGTTCAACTGGTGGAGCGAGGCACTGCACGGGTATGCCAACAACGACAATGTAACTGTTTTTCCCGAACCCATCGGTATGGCCGCTTCGTTTGACGATGCCCTGTTGTATAAAATTTATGGTGCCGTTTCCGATGAAGCTCGGGCCAAGTACAATCAATGGATAAAAGAGGGAAACGAAAACAAGCGTTTTCTGAGCCTTTCGGTATGGACACCCAATGTGAATATCTTCCGTGATCCGCGTTGGGGGCGAGGCCAGGAAACTTATGGCGAAGACCCTTACCTGACTTCGCGCATGGGCGTTTCAGTGGTGAAAGGGCTTCAGGGGCCTGCCGATGCCAAATACAGAAAATTGCTGGCCTGCGCCAAACATTTTGCCGTGCACTCGGGGCCGGAATGGAGCCGCCATGAACTAAACATCAATGATTTAAATCCACGCGAATTGTACGAAACTTATCTGCCCGCTTTCAAAGCACTGGTTCAAAAAGCCGACGTTCGCGAAGTGATGTGCGCTTATCAACGGTTGGATGATGAGCCCTGTTGTGGCAGTACCCGATTGTTGCAGCGAATCCTCCGCGACGATTGGGGGTACAAATACATGGT
>DATFMO010000177.1:0-2080 GCA_035266925.1 Sunxiuqinia sp.
TCTTTTCCTGCTCTTATGTTTAATGGGGGCAGGATGCGAAAAAGACGATGACTTCTTAGAACGCCAAGTTGGAGCGGAAAACCCGGTGATCCTAAAAGTTGTGGACGGGGTTGAATTCAAATTCTGTTTGTTGAACGAGCAGGGTGAACCTGCTACGGTTTTCAATGAAGGAGAGAATATTACTTTCCACTTTGCCATTAAAAACAACAGGCTCGAATCTTTGCCATTTTACGACTACGGATACTATGAATCGAAAGATTTTCTCGCTGTAAAATCTGAAGGAAAATCTTATGGACAACCTTTTGCATTTAAAGGCTATAGTACGACTGAAGAATTAAGATGGTTACGATCAGGAGTTTCCGATGAATTGAGCTATAATTTTATGGTTCCCTGGCATGATGAAAGGGATGAATGGCAACTACATTGGGGATATTTTGAAAGTACCAAACAGCCTTTATTAAAAAAAGGGACTTATTACACGCAATTTGCTTACAATTTCACCTTTGGAATGCCGAACAAAAAACCTGAATTAAAAACAGGTTTAATCTCGTTTAAAATCAATTTTGAAATAAAATAACCAAAATCATGAAAAAATTTATCGTCGTTATGTTAACATTAAGGGGGTGATGACTTCGTTTGCCCAAGTCCCCACCAGAATGTTTGAAAAAAGCAAAGCCTTTGAAACACACCCCAATTTTCAAATTTCCAGAAACAACGCTCCCGAAAAAAAGATGCCCGTTTTTGATGTCGCCCCATTACTTGAGGCAGACAAAGTAATGGAAGGCCTTAACGGTTTGCGAGGACACGTCGAGCGAGGCCATCTCCAAGCAGGTAGCCCAACGCCAGACCCTGGAGCTGCAGGAAGGCGATGTTCAGCGCGACAACCTGGACCGCGGGTTTAAATGTTTGATACAAGCCTATCAACTTCATCCTGACCCTAAAAAGCAGGAAACGGCCAACGAGCTTGATAAATCGGTAGCCAAAGTAGGCTGGAACTTGCACCGTGAAAGCTACGACCGCCAATCGGCCTTGATGAAGACCCTGTTTTCGGAACTGGACAAGAAATACGCGGAACGGATGAGCCTGCTTGGGATCGCCGACTATTACAACGATTTAAAGAATGCACAGGCCCGGTTCGATGTTCTCCGCAAGGAGCAACTGGAACAACTGGCCGGGTTGGTGCAAATCAGCTCGATGACCGCCGTGCGTGGCGACCTGAAAAAATCCTGCAAGGACCTGTTGGAAATTTTGCCCGGCCATTAGCGCATGACCGGCAATGAAGCCCTTGGCGAAATCCTTCCTAAAATTTCGGAATTGATAAACCGGACCAGGTAAGCTGCTTGTAAAAAGTAACCATCCACTTATCCCGGACTAACCTTGTCTCCGTTGGGGGCTTGGTTTGGAGTAGAAGCGAAGCGTCAATTCCCTATTTCTTGTTTCTTATTCAGTATTCCTTATTTTTTCGTGTGATATACCCATAGCGGCCAATGAAAACTGCCCGGACACCCGCAATGACGATCTTCTTATTTTGTTATAGTTTTTGGACAGGATCCTTACTTCAGGCCGCATAGCCCAAAAGACATTGGAAATACGAATAGTCAACCTGTTGCAGCAGCGCGTGAGGTAATCCGACCGCTCGGGCAGGCTGTCGCTACAGTGCGGGGGCCAAACCTACGTGTCGGACATGCTCCTGCAATTGTGGGCGGGCAAACCCGTGGGGTCAGGTAAGCCCAAACAACAGCGCGACAGCCAAAATTTTGCGTCGGAATTCCGGTGCCCAAGCAGAAAGAGAAAGCCTTTTCTTTCTGTGCGACCTGGACATTGGCAATATGGCCTTGGTTAAGTATTTAACTGATCCTCTAAAAATGAAACATTTCAGTCAAAAGTTGACCAAATTAGGCACTTCAAACATCAAAGCTGTCTTCGAGGTGAAAGGTCAAAACCGGACTGATTTTGACATCTGCCAGGTCCGACAGGATCCGTTGCCCAAATCAGTTTCCGAGATTTGGCCATAAAAAAACCCGGAATTTACCGGGTTTCAGTATCTACTTTCGGTCCCCAATTAGGCAACCATTGGCAC
>DATFMO010000178.1:0-7360 GCA_035266925.1 Sunxiuqinia sp.
GGCGCCAGCAGCATCGACTTTTTATTTGGTGTTTGGTTCGAAAAGACCAACTTTCGTGAAGTAAAAAACAGCATCCTGATCGAAGTGAAAGAGGCTTTCGACCGCGAAGGAATTGAAATTCCGTTCCCACACATCAGCTTGTACACAGGCGAAGCCACAAAGCCATTTCCTGTGGAAGTAGATAAGCAGGCAGTGAAAGAATAAAGCCACCCGATCAGTCACTTCCTGAGTGGTTCGAAAATTCCGTTGGCCCTTGAAAATCAATACAAACAGACGATCGTCGCAGTTGTTGAAAATCAGTTTCATACCACTCTTAATAAGGCCTGATTTTCAACTCCTTTCCAAAACGGCGACTAATCCGAAAGAGCAAACCTTGCTAAAAATCTTGATAGGAACTTTCGAAAAGCTCCTGCAAGCGTAGTGATCGGTTGACTTCGAGTCATCCGATCACTGCCAACCCTCACCCCTGTTCATCTACTGTTGATAAATACGCTACTGCCCATTTAATTTATTCTGTAAAGTTTAGTAAATTGGGAAACACAAAAACGAGATATCATAGCGGAACATATGGGCATCTACATATACTAAAACGTTTCCGGGCATTTGACGAAACGAATTTGAAACAATCATCAGAAGGAATATGTCAGCAGCTTTTCCAATTATAAAGACCGACCGACTACTGTTACGACAGTTTGTAAAAGCAGACATCGTTAATGTGTTTAAAGGACTTTCACATCCTGACGTAATCAAATATTATGGGATTAACTTTGATAGTCTTGACTCGACAAAAGAGCAAATGGATTGGTTCGCTGACCTTGAAAAAAACGGAACTGGGATATGGTGGGCAATTTGCTCTATTGACAATAAAGACTTCTATGGAGCAGGCGGACTGAACGGAATAAACAAAGAACATAAAAAGGCCGAAATCGGATTATGGTTGCTTCCCCCTTTTTGGAAAAAAGGAATTATGACAGAGGTTGCACCTTTAATATGTTCATATGGATTTGACAAATTAGGACTTCATAGGATTGAAGGATTCGTTGAAACTGAAAATCTTAATTGTAAAAAGGCATTAGAGAAATTGCAGTTTCACAAAGAAGGTACTCTGAGAGACTGCGAGATTAAAAATGGAAAATTCATTAGCCTTGAAATTTATGCTATTTTAAAAACAGACAAGAGTGATTTTAAAACAAAATATGATAAAAACACCCTGTAATATTTTGTAATATGGCAGGCGGGTTCCATCTCGGTTTGACTAGTGAAACCACTGTTGCCACTGCCTGCGGGGCTAAATGAGTTTCTGTTGGAAATGCCACCCAACCATATAAACATGAACGTTGCAAAAAAATTTAAATTGATTATCAAGAGATTATAAAAAAATTAAAATCCTCAGAAACTGTTTAAATTTTAGAAAATGATTGCATAATATATTGACTATCAGTTGATTGATCAAGTAAATTGTCGTATCTTTAAGAGTACCAACTACTTACAGACACATGACTCATTATCCAACCAACCTTACTGATAGCCAATGGCTCTTTTTAGATGGCATTTTACGCAATAAACGCAAGAGGAAGCACTCCCTGCGTGAAATACTTAATGGCATCTTCTATCTGCTTAAAACAGGCTGCCAGTGGCGTATGCTGCCACATTGTTTTCCAAAATGGGAATTAGTTTATTACTACTTCTCGAAATGGAAGAACGATGGCACTATTGAACTTATTCATGAATTACTTCGTGATAAAGTTCGCAAGAAAGCTGGGAGGCAAGTATCTCCAAGCTTAGCTTGCATTGATAGTCAATCCGTTAAAACCACCCGTATTGGAGGTGATTGCCGCGGGATTGATGGAGGCAAAAAGATCAAAGGACGTAAGCGTCATATTATTACAGATTCCATGGGGCTATTGCTTGCCGTGGTTGTTCATGCTGCAAATGTACATGACAGCAAGGGTGCCGCTGATGTAATTGCCTTATTGAGATATCGTTTCAACAGGCTTGTCAAGATTGTTGCCGATGGCGGTTATAGAGGTGAACTCGTAGAGAAGACCAAAACTGCTTATGGCTGGATTCTTGACATCGTATTGAGAAAAGACGATTCTCCAAAATTTGCCGTAATACCCAAAAGGTGGGTTATAGAAAGAACGTTTGCTTGGTTTGAAAGCTACAGAAGGCTCAGTAAAGATTTTGAATACAATACTAATACAAGTGAAGCTATGATCCAACTTGCAATGATAAAACTAATGCTTAACAGAATTCATAAATGAAATTTAAACAGTTTCTCATTTGGGTCTGTCAATGGATTTGTTTTTAATGTAGAAAATGACAACAAGGATTCAGTGAAAATAAAAGTTCGCAAACGGATACTTTATGGATTTCAAACTTTGTCTCGCATTGCCATTCAGTCCTCGCAGACATGAACGCTCTGCAAAATCAGAAACAATTACAGCCTCCCACCATCTCCCATCTCACATTCCCATTATCTCACCCTCTCCCCATCCCACCATCTCCGCGTCTCGCTTTCTCGCAATCTTTGAATGAATGACCGGTCATTCATTCTTAACATTGATTTAACATTCTAGCTATTCGAATTTCATTTTCATTTTTTACTTTTGACCAACCGTTCAGTCATAAACAAGCAATCATGCCTCGAACCGAAAAACAATTTGAACAAATCAGAAAAGAAAAGAAAAAGCTCATCATGGATGCTGCACTGGAACTCTTTGCCATGAACGGGTTCCATGCAACATCCATCAGCCAAATCGCCAAAAAAGCAGGAATTTCAAAAGGATTGGCCTACAACTACTTCGAGAGCAAAAACGAACTTTTGCAGGAATTAGTTGACCAGGGATTCCAGGAAGTTGGTGAAATGATGCAGCCAAATCAAGATGGCATCCCATCCGATGAGGAATTTGCATCTTTCATCGAGAAAAGCTTCGACATGGTTGGAAATGATCTTCGGCACTGGAAACTATTTTATTCACTGATGTTACAACCCACTGTCGCTGAAAACATCAATGAAAAATACGCCGAAGTCTCGGAACCACTTTTTAAAATGATGTACACCTACATTGCCAGCAAAGGAAACAAGGATCCTGAAGGCGACATGATGATCATCAGTTCCATGATTGAAGGCGCTTTGCTTTATATCATTGTTGCAACAGATATTTTCCCAATGGAAAGATTGAAAGAGAAAGTTATCGACGGAATCTTCCGGATTATTGAATCCGGCGGAGGGAAGAATTGATCAGTGATCAGTTGCCAGGAAGAGAGGGTGGGATTTTGGGACTTTGAGAAAGTGAGAGGGAAAAAGTGAGCAGTTGCCAGTTGCGTTCTGAGACTGATACTGGAAACGAATTTGAAATGATAGAAATTTAAATTAAAACAGATGAAAATAACATTGTCAATTTCTACTCTCCTGTTGCTGAGCTTATTGGTCCAGGCACAGGACATAGACGTGAAAGCCATCGTGAAACAGGCTGATGAAAAGTTTCGCGGACAGTCGAGTCACGGAACGATGACCATGACCATCCAACGGCCAAGCTGGTCGCGAACCATCTCGATGAAAAACTGGACCCTGGGCACCAAATACTCCATGATCTACATTACTGAACCAGCCAAGGAACGCGGACAGGTTTTCCTGAAACGCGGCAACGAAATGTGGAACTGGGTTCCCACGATCGAACGCATGATCAAGATTCCGCCATCCATGATGATGCAGTCGTGGATGGGCTCCGACTTTACCAATGACGACCTGGTGAAAGAGTCGTCGCTGGTCAAAGATTACGACCATTCATTGCTCGGCAAAGAAACGCTGGAAGGCTACGACTGCTATAAAGTTCAACTAATTCCACATGAAGATGCAGCCGTTGTTTGGGGAAAAATTATCATGTGGATTTCTGAAAAAGATCTGCTCTGGCTGAAAGCCGAATACTACGATGAAGATGACGAATTAATCAACACCGAAATTCTGTCGGACATCAAAAAAATGGACGACCGCATCATGCCCACACACCTGGAAATGATCCCGGAGGACAAGCCTGGACAGAAAACAATCCTGACCTTCGACAATATCAAATTCAATATTGATATTAATGAATCCTTTTTCTCGATTCAAAATATGAAGAGGGTGAAATAAGGAGAGAAGGATTGAAGGATTGAATACATAAAGTGAATGAAGGACAAATTACTAATTCAATCATTACCAATTTAAACAACCAATTATGGCTAATTCAGATCAAATCAAATTTCGTAATGAGATGAAAATCCGTCTAAGAACTTTTGTCCTCAAACTCTTAAAAGTAACCGAAAAAATTCCATACTCACAGGAATCAAAAATCATTAAAAATCAATTAATTCGCTCTGGGAGTTCTGTTTATGCCAATTATCGGGCAGCGTGTCGTGCTCGTTCAAAAAATGAATTTTTCAGCAAACTGGGCATCGTTGTCGAAGAAGCTGATGAAACAAAAATGTGGCTCGATCTCCTGATACTGTCAGCAATAAGCAACGGTGATGAAACAAAAACACTTCATAATGAAAGCCTCGAAATACTCAGAATAAAGGCGACAGCCCGAAAAAATTCAAATTAGAAAATCATGAAAACTCAAAAGCAACTTGATGCGCAGTTTTTCAATCCTTCTATAATTCAATCCATCAATCCATAGTGTTATGCGAACAAATTTAAAATTGGCTTGGCGAAATATCTGGCGTAACCGGCGCCGGACAATCATTACAGTAGCGTCCATTTTCTTTGGGGTTTTACTCAGTACGTTCATGACTTCGATGCAGGAAGGAACCTACTCAAAAATGATTGATAATGTGGTGGGGTTTTATTCGGGATACATCCAAATCCATCACCCTGAATACTGGGACAACAAAACCATCGACTATACCTTTGCTCCCAGCGATTCACTGATTCAGACGCTCAACAATACGCCTGACATCACTTCTTTTGTACCCCGATTGGAGTCATTCACGCTAATGTCTTACGGCAACAACACCAAGGGCGCGGCCTTGATTGGCATTGATCCGGAAAAGGAAAATAAGATGACCAACTTGTCGCACTGGATTGAAAAAGGAACGTATTTAAAATCAGGTGATGATGGTATTCTTCTGGCCGTCAACCTGGCCAAAAATCTTGATGTGAATGTGGGTGACACGCTGGTGCTCATTAGCCAGGGGTACCACGGTGCCAGCGCTGCAGCATTGTTTCCGGTTCGTGGTATTCTGAAATTTCCCGCGCCAACGATGAATAATCTGGGTGGTTATATTGACATTAAAGCAGCTCAAAATTTCTTTTCGGTGCCCAACAAATATACCTCGTTGGTTTTGATGGTCAATGATTATTCCAACGTTAGCAAAGCCAAACGACATCTAGTCGCTCAATTGGGTGACCACTACGAAGTAATGACCTGGGATGAAATGGATCCATTAACCAAGAATATGATTGATGCCGACCGATCCGGAGCCTACATCACCAAAGGAATACTTTACGCATTGGTTGGCTTTGGAATTTTCGGTACCATCATCATGATGATTGCCGAACGCCGCAAAGAAATGGGCATTATGGTTGCCATTGGCATGCAAAAAAGCCGGCTGAGCAAAATCCTGTTTTATGAAACAAGCCTGATTGGCTTCGTGGGTGTCTTCGCTGGTTTTGCAATCAGCTTCCCGCTTATTCTGTACCTGGTCTACCACCCCATCCCGTTGACCGGAGAAACCGCCAAAGCCTACGAGCAGTTTGGCTTTGAGGCCGCGATGTACTTTTCCGCTAAGTGGTTCATATTTGCCCGGCAGGCACTGATTATCTTCATCATCACGATGATCGTGTACCTGTATCCGCTGGTAAAAACATACAACTTAAAGTTGACTAAAGCACTTCATTCATAACCGTTTAAAAAGTTGAATCATGATTTTAGCAGTTGCCTGGAGAAACATCTGGAGAAGCAAAACCCGCAGCCTGGTCATCCTGATCGCGATTTGCCTGGGGCTGGCTTCCGGCATTTTTTACATGGCCTTTTACAAGGGAATGGTTGATCAACGCATCAACACGGCCATCAAAACCGAGGCTTCACACATCCAGATTCACCATAAAAATTACCTGAACAACCCCGATAAAAAGTTCCTGATCGCAAATACGGATTCCGTAGTCAAAGTGATCCAGTCAATCCCCGGCGTAAAAGCGACGACCAGCCGGATTATTATGAATACAATGATCCAGTCGCCAACAACCGGTTCGGGGGTAAAAGTAACCGGGATTGTGCCGAAAGACGAGAAGAATGTCACAAACCTGTATACCAAGTTGATCGAAGGTTCGTACTTCGACAATGGCAAACGAAACCCCATCATTATTGGGAAAAAACTGGCCGAAAAGTTAAAAGTGAAAATGAAATCGAAGGTTGTCGTCACCTTGCAGGACATGCAAGGCAACATGACCGGAGCAGCATTTAAGATTGTAGGAATTTTTGAAACATCCAACACAGCTTTCGATGAAAACTGCGTGTTTGTGCGCAAGTCTGACCTCAGCCGGGTCATGGCCATGAATCCGAATTCCAGCCATGAAATAGCTGTTTTATTGGATCGGAATGATGAGTTGAAAACAGTGGATCAAAGCCTGAAAAGCAAGCTCCCCAACCTGGATGTGAAAACCTGGCGTGAAATCATGCCCGAAGTCAGTTTGGTGGAAAGCAGCTTCGGACTCACCATGGTTATTTTCATCGGCATCATATTGCTGGCCCTGCTTTTTGGCATCATTAACACCATGCTCATGGCCGTTCTGGAACGAACCAAAGAACTGGGCATGCTCATGGCAATCGGCATGAACAAAGCCCGCGTGTTCACCATGATTTTGCTGGAAACCGTGATGCTCTCTTTGTTTGGCGGGTTTTGCGGCATTCTCCTGGGCTGGGCACTCAATCTGTACTTTGGTGTCAAAGGCATCGATTTGGGAGCCTGGTCAGCCGCCTATAAGTCGATGGGCTTTGACACGCTTGTTTATACCAAATTATCACTGTCCATCTCTTTGGAAGTTGCCGGTATGGTAGTCATCACGGGTATTATTGCCTCGATCTATCCGGCCATGAAAGCCCTGAAACTGAAACCGGCCGAGGCCATTCGAATTGATATGTAATACGAGAAATCATGGAAGCAAAAGAAGTTCGAAATAAACAAAAAATACTTCTGGCAGGAGTAACAGGATACCTTGGGAATTACATTCTTAAGGAACTAATTAGGCAAGGATATTTAACCCGGGCAATCGTTCGGAATACCTCAAAGTTCATTGGATACGACAATGAAAAACTTGAAGTTATCCAGGCAGAAGTGACCCAGCCAGAATCGTTGAAAAATTGCTGCGACTCTGTCG
>DATFMO010000179.1:0-8359 GCA_035266925.1 Sunxiuqinia sp.
GCTCATTCCGTCCCATTTGAAAAGCTTGCCGTCTGGATATGTGCCGCCGTAAATCTCACCATTGAGCACAACAAGTGAGAGTATCTGGGTTTGTGAAGATAATTGGCCCGCAACCTCTTCCCACGCGCTGATTCCGTCCCATTTGAAAAGCTTGCCGTCTGGATATGTGCCGCCGTAAATCTCACCATTGAGCACTACAAGTGAGAGTATCTGGGTTTGTGAAGATAATTCGCCCGCCGAAATCTCCCACGAATCAGATCGATTCCATTTGAATAAAATTCCTAAGTCATAGGTGCCTCCAAAGATATCTGTACCAAAATCTACACGGTCAGCATCACTATCGCCACCACCGGTTAAAATATCATAATCATACCCTTCTGTTAATTCTATACCATTGGAATATATTGTTTGTGATGAGGTTGATTTTCCCGGTAAATCTAAAATTAGAGTCGCCCCATCTGCTGTACCAACGTATTGTGCATCATGAGTCAATGAGATGAGATCGTAGATATAAAACGATTCATACGCTCCTTTTCTGGCTTGATAAAACTCCCAAATCGCTTGAATTTGAGCATTCGTCATCAACTTGAAATTGACCCGTACATTGTAACGAGGGAATAAACTTTTTTGTTTTCTTTGCTCACCACCGGAATCTACCTCCGTAATCTGCGTTCGCCACTGCGGTTCAACGACTAGAGGATAATTAGTAACCGGATCGTCTGGAAAAGTAGCCATAATTTTTATGTGTTAGTTTTTATGACATTTCTAAGTGCGCCACGGTCTTTGATATTTTGCCCTACGACAGAAACGATTGCGCCTGGGTTACGTTTGCAGTACTCAAAGAAAGAAGTCGAATCCATAGCACTAATATAATATGAATTTTTATTAACAACTGGTTGTGATGCCTGGCTCGATTGTGAAATGTTATTCGTAGTTTGAATCGTTGTAGATCTTACCGGGGCAGAACCGATTGAGGATGAAGAAGAGGGAGTGGCGCCATAATCCATGTAACTTGCACCTGGTTCACCCGTCCCAGCAGCATTAACAACCTCTCTGACTATCCATTGCCTTGTCAATTTAGCGTAGTAATTTGCAAATTCTCTGGCGAGACTTTCCAAAAATGATTTGACATATTCATCCAGCCTTTTCAATTGATTTGTCATCGCGTCAAAAAATAGATCAGAGAAACTTTGTTCCATGGCATCTGCTGTTTTTGTCGCCAGCTTCATCCATTCCCTGCTGGCTGCCTCGAACGCTAGACGTTGTTTTGTGATTTCTTTGATTCTTCTGTCAGTTTCTTTCATAGCCAATGAGGCAAGCCTGGATTGTACCCATTCCTCAAGCCAGATCCTATCCGCCCCTAATTTTTCATACTCGTCTCGTTTCCTGTTAATTGATGCAACCGACTTTTGTTCATCCGAATAGTAATATTCGCCTGTTTCGTTGAATGTCTTTCTTGTATCTTCTCGCAATTTTTCATTGAGACTGAGCCTTGCTTTCGCTATTTTTTCAGCCGCTGCTTTTGTATTTTCGGCAATCTTTGTTTCTAAATCGGATTGTTTTTGTAAAGCTTTGGCCTCGTTAGCAGCAGCAATCCGATTTTGTTCGGCATCTTGCAAAGCGTCTTTCCTACGTTTCCTGTTTTTGGGATCGCTATCGCTTTTTATGTTTTCTTGTTTTTCGAGCAGATCATTTATTTCATTTTGTAATTGTGCAACTTTCCATAAAACTTCAACCTCTCCGCTCATATTCGGGATTTTTGCAACAGTTTTCACACCATATAAAGCTTTAAAAGCCTCAATCAAAGCCCGTAATTTGGGAGGTATCGGGAGTTTGAAATCGACCGCATCTTTAACTTTTTCTATCGCTTGGCGTACTTTTAATAGTTCTATTTCGGCATCGATCATAGTCAATCTGATCTGATTGCCAAAATCAATCATATCATCTTGAGACAATTCGAGGCTTTTATTCATGCCTTTTATTTTTCCTGTGACGAATTCTACTGCTTCTGCCATTATCGGTCTAAATACAGTTCCTGCTAAAACTTTCAAATTGTCCAAATAACGTTGTAATGAAAGCAATTGTTTTCCTGCAGTTTCCATCGCAGCTTCATAGGTGCCGGCAATACGGTTCCCTGCTTCCATAACAGAATTGACCCTGGCCGCTGCTTTCTCGGATTCGCCAAGTCCTTCGGTAGTTTTGCCTAATTGTGCAGCCAGTTTTTTATAGCTCTGCTCAAAATCAACATTAATCCCTATCGTGCGTAAAACCCGAACGTTGGCACTTTGTATTCCATATATCAATTGTTCGAAGGCTTGAGACGAATTAAGATTTCCAATTACCGCTGCATCTTGAGCAATACGACCTAGCTTTTGAGCATTTGTTAGATCAATTTGAGCTTGAGCCATCCGGGTTAGAATCGTGCGGGATTCAATCATAGCAATTCCGCTTTTCTCCAAATCTTTTTGAAACCCTCGCATTTGCTCACCCGTATATCCCGCATTGTTGCCGACAACTCGCATGACTACTCCCAATGTTTCATATCTGGCAGAGGCTTTTGTCACTTCCCAAACAGTTGAAATTGCTTTACTGACTGCATACCAAGCAGCTACAACCACCGCCGCCGCTGCAACCCAATTCTTTTTTAATTTTTCGATGAGTGAGAATTTTTTCCCGAACTGCATTTCGTCTATTTTGGCCAATTGTTCCGCTTTCGCTTTTTCGGCGCGCATAATATCGTTTGAAGTGACTTGTGAGCTATTCTTGATTCGCTGATATGAGTTTTCAATCTTGGCTCTCATTAGATCCATTTCTGCGGCAGATTTAATATGAAGATTTTTGAAATTTTTCTCTATGTTCAGCGTCGTCGATGTCGCATCTTTGAGTAATCTTTTTTGACCTTGTGTATAACGATCTGCGTCAAGATCTAACTCGGCATAGATTTTGCCAATGCTTCCACCCGCTTGTCCTGCCATTATTTAACCCCTAGTGTTGTTTTGATTCTACTTCTCGATTTGTTTAAAGCTGTCCTTAAAAACGATTTATTATATTCGACTATTTTTGCATAATAAGCCAAATAGCTCCCCGCATAAACCCTGATATTGCGGTCACGTTTTAATGGCACCCCAAATTTGGAAAACTTTTCAACAACCCGAATTGATGCTTTCAATCGTCCTGCGTCTCTCGATGTCCAGATTTGTCCGGCATAAGGTCCAGTTTTATACATCGGTCTTGAAATCGTCCCGGTCTTGCACCGGCTTCGCGCTTCCTGAGCGACAACTTCCGCCGCTTCCTTTAAACGATCATAAGCGATGTTTTCAAATTCCGCGTCATATTTCCCTGGCGTCCAGTATTTAACTCTCATCACCTAACTCCAAAAATTCATAAAACAGACGTTTAACATCTATTAGGCATCGTTTCTTATTTTTTACTTCGAAGATTTCCATCGCGTCTTTTACTGCTATTATGTTGATATCGATATATCTTTTATCGTTGATTTCTGTCGTGACTGTTTGTAATTTTGTAAATTCATAAACTTGTATTGCGTCTGCATTTTCAGGCATTAATTCGACGTGACAATTAGTACAAGGAGGTTCTTGAGGAGGGATTCTTTCCCGGTACATCTCACGACAACGATCACATTTTGTAATAACCGTTCCATCGGAAAGCACTAGGCGGTAGGCGTCCTGATCGATCTTATAACGCATGTATTCGATCAAGTTTTCTGCGACTTTTTTTCTTTGAGTTCGCTCTCCCCCTTCAAAATCCGCTGGCATTCATCGAAAAATCGATTGAATACCGGGATGTTCATTAATTTTATTTTGTTTTCCCTCGTGACTTCAATGACTGTCTTATTCTTTTTATTCGTTAGGTTCTTATAGTCCATGATCGCATAATCGTACATGTCCTCAGTTTCTTTGATTTGTTGCTCGATTGAAACATCTTCAGGGACTTCGACCGGCTCCATACGATGCTGTTTTGGATTGTGTACGATTTGCGTCCGATTCCGTTTTTTCGCCTTCAGCAACTTTTCGACAAATGGCTCTATAGAACGAATCAAAACCTCTCCATCGTCTTCCGGTTCCAAGTAGACTATTTTGCCTGACTCTTCATCGATTGTCGATTTAAAATATGGAAACCAAATGCCCTCAAGTGGGCCGTCAATATCAAAATCTGTCATAAGTTCCCTTATACGATCATCATGAAAGCACCGGACACCTGGCCTTGGAAACTGGTCTTGGCGATCCCGCTGCGATCCGCTTCGACTTTACCTGCCTGCACAATCAAGATTGACCCGGATGTTCCAATTGTCATGTAGGATGTAGAATCCAACCAGAACCGGATCCCGGATGTTTCACTGTAGATTAATTTTGTTTTGTTCTGCAGACATGCCCGCAGGGTATTTTGTTCTGGATCGGTCGGATCATATGTGACATCTTCAAGCGTTATCGTCCCACTATTGGCATTTGTGAACTCGAAAACGTCCACATCGTCCCCGAACTCGCTTGTTTCCATCGTGTTTCTAGTCATCCCGGAAATCGAATATTTCCCGCCACCCAGGATTTTTGAGGTAGCGCCTAAAGTCACCTTTTGATACACTCCAGCCAATGGAGCTGCTCTTGTTGTTCCCATAGTTTATTCCTTTTCAAAAATGGTATTAATATCGCCAAGAGCCATGCTCTTCTTATACTGAGCCGCTTTCATGGCTTTGTACAACAAACTGGTTTGTCGATTGACTCCCATCGTCGTCATATGGACTGATGGAATCGACGTATCCACAAAAATTTTATATCCAGCCGCTTTCAGCTTCCGACACATTCCGATATCTTCTCCCACAGGAGCGCCTGTTTCCTGTTGCCGCTTAAATTCGAACCATGGAGGCGGGATCTTCCTAAAAACCTCCATGTCATACATAATGCAACCTGCCCCCGTGGCGTCCACCTCAACCAGTTCATTTTCTTTCCAGTCCTCGACGGACAGATATTGATTTAAGCCATCATCGGCACACTGCTGCAGCATGATCGAATCGAACGGAGGATAGCGCCTGAAACACAGACCAGCAACAACTGGTAAATTATGAGCGATCAGTTTCGATATCGTTTCTTTGTGGTAAGCCATGTCTACGTCTAACATCATTAATTTTGTAACTCCGGCTTGAAAAGCTTTCTCTACAATATCGTTTCTTAACGTATCAATTGGCCCGTTATCAGCTGGGATCAGTTCAAAATCAGGCCGGTCAAGATACATCATCGAGTAAAAAAATTCACGATGCACAAAAGGGAATGTGAGGGGGATCCCGATGCCCAATTTGAGATTGCTAATCGGTTTCATTTTTCTACCTTTTCAAAAAGCGCCAATCCGCACCGTGGAAATGAATCATTGATGAATTCGCCAATGAAATTACATCGATCGTCCAACTTCAACCCGTTCACAAATGGGTAGACACCGAAATTGATCAATGCCGAATCATGGAAAAGAATAAAACCTCCGACCTTCACAAATGGGAAATAATTATCGAAATCTTTTTTTACTCCCTGAAAGGAGTGATCGCCATCGATTAACAAAAGATCAAAAGACAAGTCCAATTTTTCAACCTGGTCTACTGTGTTTGAATGTTGAGAGTCACCAATAATTTCCTGGCGTTTAACATCCCTCAAAATATAAGATCTGACATGTGCTTTTGGATGTCGATTATCGTCGATTAAAACGACATTTTTCGGTTTTAAAAAATGGCCGACCAAGAACGTTGTACCGCCAGCGGCAGCTCCGATCTCAAGAAACGATTCTATTTTCTTACCGGATTCTAAAATAGTGGCTAGGCAGGAAGCTAACTCCATCGGGACTTGTTGAGCATTAATCCCGCCCTCAAAAGTTCCGCCGAACGTTGGCAAATGATCTGATCCAGACCGGCAAATAAAATCATAAATTTGGGTTATATCAATGTCCTTTTTTTTCTTCATGCGGATTTTTCCGGTTGAATCATTTGTTTTTCCCAAAAATCATCGCCCCATTTTGCGGCCACATGTTTTTCATTTCGGATACAGATATCCTCATAATCCAGTTCACCGGCTTGTTGCATTGATTTGAATGTCTCAGAGCCATAGTGATGGACGTATGTGCCATAATCGATTGCGATTTTGAATCCGCTCGCCCTTGCCCGCAGGCAGAAATCCAATTCCTCACCGGAACAAGGCCAAAGACTCTCGTCGAATTCTCCAATCGTTTCGAACAGCGAACGCTCAAACATCATGCAGAATCCGATGACGTAACTTACCTCTTCGACATGCTGATGTTCCCGAGACCAGATGTCAGCTTGATCGTTCAGTTGTTCTTCATTCGTGTAGGTCGGTAAAACAACCCTTTGCATGCCCGCTGCATAATTTGTACAGGGGGCAATAATATCGTAATGTTCCAGTTTCGAAACCAGCTTTTCGGCCCACCCTTTAGTTACAATGACATCGTTGTTCAACAAACAAATGATTTCGCCATTCGTTGCCTCTATCCCTTGATTGACGGCGACCGGGAATCCAAGGTTCTTTTCGTGCCGAATGATCTCGACATCGGATCCGGGAATCTGAAATGGAACTTCCGACCCATTGTCAATGACCAAGATCTCATAATCGCTGGTCGTATGCCGGATTGCTTCAATGCATTGCTTCGTCAAATCGTTTTGGTTATACATCGGGATAATGATCGAAATCATGTAGTCCTTAAGCTTAAAAGTTCATAGAGCACAGGAGCATGCCAAACCGCCTTGGTTCCTTCCGTCGTGGTATGTTCTTCGACGAATTCGTCGGAGCTTTGTCGTTGCATGTAAATTACAGAATGTCCGGTTGCTGTGATTTCGCAATCATCGTAAAGCGCTACCAGGTTTTCAAACATTGTCTCAATTTCTGTGCCATCTCCAATATCGTCTGAAAATAAGGAAAATTGAATTTGGACATTTTCATATTCTTCAGTGAATGTCTTTTCAGGCGTAATTCCCGGAAAAGAATATCTTACATACGGAAACGGTGTACCCTCGGGAACGAAGCTATCGAAAAATCGATTCGAGACATTCGAAGCAAGAGCACTGCCCACAAATTTATTGTATAGTCCGATTTTAAGGGCTTTCACGATATATCACTTTAATCGAATCTAATTTCTTGTTCAAATCCTTGATCTCGAGGCGTATTCCTGTGAGGTCATCCTTATAGTCTGATTTGAGAAGATACTCGTTTTTCATCTCATCTTTCAACAGCCCGATTTCTTTTTGATTCGAGTCTGCCCTCCCCAATGTGTATTGATTCACAACCATTCCGATCGTCAATAGCCCGCCCAAAATTAACACAATCCAATTTGTTGCATTTTTCATAAGCTTTCTTTGACCAGCAAAGTCAATGCCTTGTCATCCTCATTGGGATTTATCGGCGGAGCTGCAATTGCGAAATGACGATCTCCGTATGTGATCCGCCAACTGGTTTTGATCTTTGATCGATAGTCCATCCTGATTTCGTGGGATATTTCATTGTTAATTGTTCCCTGAGTCAGCATCTGTTTCTTAGTCATTGGCCAGATCGAGCACCAGATTGGATCACCGACTTGTTCCCAGGCCATAGTATAACCTCCAAAACCGTTGGGAACTTTAACCTGTTTTTCCAACCTCACCAGCTTATTCCTTGACCCGCGTCCGAAACCGCCTGGCATTATAAATCCTTAAAAATTCGGTGATCATACAAAAGGCGCCGATAAAATTCGTCTTCAACAACGTACTGTCCTTTACCTATCGTTGGATCGCCGCGCATTGTATAAAGTCGTGCTGCGATCTCTTTGACTGCTGTTTTTATTGTTCTCGGGATTTCCGCAGCTGATTCCCAACCACAAACAAATCTAATTACAATAGGATGTGACGGAAAAGGCGTAAATGACGGCCATGAACCAGCATATGGTAATATTACTCTGCCGCACTCTTCCCCGTTCGTTTCAACGATGTAATCGGTGTCTTCTGTTAGCGTCGTGATATCGCCATCCGAATCGATGTATTTTATGTAAGTGACGCTCTGCAAATTGCCGAACGGAATATCAATAAAATTGTTTTCTGATGGAAAAAACTCAAAAAAATAATCCCAGGTTTGCGTTAGAAGTTTTCGACGGGTTTCGACCTCTGCTTGCTCTCTTGCGGTTTGGATATCGTCTGTCAGTTGGTCATCCTGGACAACACTGCCAGTCGATCTGACAACCGACGTTCCAAATACACAAGCTGCGTTCAAAACTTTGGCAACAGTTCGAATATAATCTTTGGCCCCTGAATACCGTTTTTCCTGGATTGCGTTGTCATTGGCGGTTGTAACCTGAGTAAACGCGCCGTCCGTCCAATCGT
>DATFMO010000180.1:0-2902 GCA_035266925.1 Sunxiuqinia sp.
GCAGGGCTGAGCTGGGCAACCCGCGCAAAACCAATCACTTTGGGTATTTGTGTGTTGGCATGCAGATTATCCAGATTGTCCACCTTTTTGGCCATGGAATCAAAAAGCATATGGTGGGTAAATCGTTTGGCGGCATCGAGGTATTTTTTGTCACCGGTCATTTCATAGGCGTCGGCATACACTTCATTCATCCCACCAAATTCGGTATTGAGCATCTCTTGTATCTGTGAATACGATAGACCGGAGATTTCATCAATTCCCCAATCGCAAAGTTTCAGAAACATGGTTTTGGCCAATTCGCTTTTCCCGTACATCCAGGCATCGCGCAAACCAGCGTAGGTTTTATGCAGGTTGTACCAAGGCACCCACGCCTTATGGAACAAGGTAAAATCACCTTTTTTAACCTGGGCCCAGATGGCTTTGCTGTCAGGAACGCCTCCCACGTAGCCATTGCCATTCGCATCCTGGCATTTCTTGAGTTCGCTAAGCATGTAATCCATTCGCTCTTTGCACTGGGTATTTCCTGTGGCAGCATAGTTCATGGACAACGCACTTAGGTAATGGCCTCCGACATGCCCTGCCAAACCGCTCCAGTTTTTGTAGCGCTTACCTTTGGCCGGAAGTCCGGCTGCAGTCAGGAATGGTTCAAGCAGCCTGTCGGTATCATACTTCAACAGGTTTTTGATGTTGAGGTCTTCTGCCGTTTTAAATTGGCTGGGAAGTAATTGTACATCGCCCAATGGAAACTCATTTGGGTACAGTTTATTTTGAGATTGGGCGCTTTGCACCGACAGTAATCCGAGAATAAGCAGCAATATAAGTGAAGCTTTCATTGGTTTGTTGTTTTAATGTTTCTTTTTAATTCCTGTTTCTGACTAATGAGCTGATTATTTTAATTTTAGGGATGTTTTTTTGCCTGAATAGTTGATCGTTTTCGAGGGTTTTGCTGTCACTGCGAGCCCGGTTCCTTGTTTTTCGTTCACCATTACAACATGGAACTTTCGTTTTTTTAGCATTCCCGGGAATGCTCCTTTCCGTTCATCAATGGTCAACTTTTTGGCGGCATCGTCCCAATGAAAATGGATCGTAGCGTACGCTCCTTTTTCATAGTCGTAATTATCATGCTCGTCGTTGTATAAGGTAAAATCCCCGTCATTCCCAGGATAAACGCGGATTTCAGTTGGATCGGTTTTTTCGTTGGCATAGTGTACAAAAGGCCCCAACGGAAGGATTGATCCTGCTTTCACATAAAGCGGAATGACATCGATGGGGACTTCTTTTTCAATGGTTTGACCTCCTTCAATTTGTTGACCAGTCCAGAAATCAGTCCAATTGGTTCCTTCAGGAAGATATACTTTTTGTGTTTTTACCTTACTGAAATCTTCAACCATGGAGCTGTCTTTCTTTTGAACGTACATCGGGTCAGTGACCGGGCATACCAAAATGGATTTGCCAAACAGGTATTGGTTGTTGAGGGCAATGGCTTTTTTGTCATTCGGGAAATCCATCATCAGGGCACGCATCATGCTGCCACTATTGGCTGTCACATCCCAAGAGGTTGAATACGTGTAAGGCAAAAGCCGGTAACGCAGGTTGATGAATTTGTCAATGGCGTCGTAGGCCCAGTCGCCTTTCGAACCAAACTGATAAATTTCGCGTGGTGAGTCTGTTCCGTGCGAACGCATCATGGGTAGGAAGGTTCCAAACTCCAACCAGCGGACATACAACTCACGATAGGCTTGGTTGTGAATTCCCTTCTTAAAGTTCCAGAGGAAAAAGCCGCCGATATCACAATTCCAATAGGGGATGCCACTCAGTGAAAAATTCAAGCCGGCAGGAATTTGATCTTTCAGGTGTTCCCACGAGGCCACCACATCGCCTGACCAGGAGTTGGCGCCATAGCGCTGTTGCCCCGCAAACGCTGAACGTGTTAGGATGAAAACCCGTTTGGATGAATCTGTTTGACGCTCATGTGTGTAGACCCCACCAACATGTTCAAGTGGGAAAGCATTCCGGACTTTTCGGAATGGCCCCAAGTATGTCTTATTGTCAAAATCTTTTTCTTTGATGTCAAGGTGATCCGGCTCCGATGAATCCAGCCACCAGCCGTCAATTCCAATGGAGAAAAGACCTTTATTCATGAATTTCCAATAGATATCGCGGGCTTCCGGATTGTAAGGATCGTACACTTTCACACCTGATGGTTTGGCATCCGGTTTTTGAGGCCAGTCGTTTGTTGCGAAAGGAGGCCAGGTTTTGAAATCCATCAGCATGCCTTTCTCGTTCAGTATTTTATATTGTTCGGTTTTTGGGCCAAACGATGCCCAGCACGAAATAATAACATGGGCATTTAGATTGTGAATGTCATTGATCATTTTTTGAGGATTGGGAAATTCAGGATTCAAAAATTCCATGGCGTTCCAGTGGGCATTGTCGCCCCAATATTGCCAGTCCTGAATAATTCCATCCAAAGGCACGCCGATCTGCCGGTATTTTTTGACTACGCCGACTAGTTCATCCTGACTTTTGTAACGCTCCTTGCTTTGCCAATACCCGTAAGTCCAATAGGGAAACATAGGTGCTTGCCCTGTGAGATGGCGCATTTGAGCAATCACAACATCGGCACTTCCACCGTACATAAAATAGTAATCGGCACAATTGCCCACTTGTGATTCAAAAGAAGTTTCCTGCGGATTGTTGGTAAAGTATGAAGGGGAGTAGTTGTCCCAAAAAACACCGTATCCTTTTATCGATTGAAAGAATGGAATGACTGTTTCCAAATTACCTTGACGCAAAAATAATTTTTGGTCGTTCTGTTCCATTTTCCCTTGCTGGAACTGTCCCATTCCGTAGATGGGTTCATCTTTGTCCAGTTTGAAAGCCTGGCGAACAATGTAGGTTT
>DATFMO010000181.1:0-6634 GCA_035266925.1 Sunxiuqinia sp.
CACATCGTTGGTGGCCACCATGGGAATGTCAAACTTCTTCCCTAATTGTGAAAGTCGAAACAACTTTTTGTGGTCGTCACCCTGGTACGAGAAGCTTGCTGCCAGGTAAAGATTGTCTCCCAGCGCTTCTTTGTACGCTACTAAATCCTTCACAAATTCAGCTTGAAAATCGAAATCGGAATTGAGCGATGTTGGCGGGATCACCATGAATTTGATATCGTTGGCGTGCTTGTACACATCGGCGCGGTAGAGGTAACATTCTCCTTTTTCGGCTAGAAGATTGCCATCTGTCAGCAAAGCAGATAAATTGGAATAGCCCGATTTGTTGGTTGGATAAGCCAGCAAATTCGGGCCATCCAGCAGGTCGAGGCGACATCCGGGAATGAAACGAATCTGTTTTTCCTTTGCGGTTGCATGGGCACGGACAATGCCAGCCAGTGTATTGCGATCGGTGATTGCAACGGCCTTGTGGCCTAGTTCTGCCGCCTGTTCAATGATTTCCTCAGGATGCGAGCCTCCCCGGAGAAAGGTGAAATTTGTGGTTACCTGTAATTCTGTGTAGTTCATGTCGATTTAAAATTCCAAATTCCAAAAAACAAATTCCAAGTTGTGAGTTCGCAGCGGTTTCCGTCATTGCGAACTAAGTGAAGCAATCTGTCCGCCAGATATTCAGTAGATTGCTTCATCCGCTTCACTACTTTGCAATGAAAAATTTTCTTAATATCCTGTGAGACAAACTTTTCCTGTTTCTTTCTCTTGTCAGCTCTTTCGATACTCCGTCCGCAAAAAGTGAAAATGTCTTGATCAACGAATTACCGTGGACGGGTTTGCTTTCCCTTTCATCGCCCCGAGGTAAGCGAGGCACGAGTGCCACCCCGGGCTATTAATATTTATCCCCGCTGGGGACTTTGCTAAAAAGCAAGAACGTAGCGTTTGTTTCTTATTTCTTATTCAGTGTTTTATTAAATTTTTCTCTTTGTGTCTTCGTGACTTCGTGTTTAAATCAATTTTTCAGAGGAGTTTCAAATTTTAAGTATCCAGTCACAGCCTCCGTTGGCAGTTCCTTGTAGCTAAAGGCTTGAAGCTTCTTCAAACAAAAAATCCATGAATGAACCATTGTGTTTTTCCGTTTCCATAGAGGCCGAGTCGGAACAGCCAGTAACGTGCGCCATGTTCGTCTTCAACCTGGTAATAGTCCCGTGGCGGTCCGGTTTGTAGCCACCACTCCTGTTCGATGCGTTCGGGGCCGTCAGCCCGGGTAATGCGAATCGTTTCGCCACGATACCGAAAATGCAATGGCGGATAATCGGGCAAAGGCACCATCACATCGATGGGTTCGGGGCTGGGCAAAAGATGAAGGGGGCGCGGACGATCGGTGCGCCACACTGTTTGTGGTTGCCCTTCCAGGGAATTGATCGCTTTGATGGATTTTTCCGGCCAATGATGTTCCTGTGGCAGGTAGCGGTGAATGGCCTGCATGCCCACTTTGCCGGCGATGTTGTCAAGTAATTCAGCGATGGCTGTTTGATTGTGACTCCCCGCAGCCCACAAGGCTTCCTGTGTTTCGCTGACCTCCTCGACCAGGGTGGCTTCCAGCGAGAACAGTTCGATTCCCAGTGCCGGTTCTATTTCCGGTATTTTCAATTCGAAGAGTTTGAAAAGGTGTGCCGCATTTCGAGAGGCCCGGTTGGTTCCGATGCTGATTTGCACGGTTTCCCCGTCAATGCGATAACCTTTCAATGTTCCCGTGCGCATGCCTTTCCCTTCCCTGAAAAGACGTTCGCACAATGCTTCCAGCAGACGTTGCAGTGCAATTTCAATTCCTTTGGCTGTACGGATGGGCTCCAGGCACGGCAGCCGTTCTTCGTAAACCGGCGTGGGCTGAATCGGTTTTAAAAGTTCGCGTTCAGTGCCCAAAGCTTGTCCAAGCCGGAGAAGTAGCCCGTTACCAAAACGACGGCGCAGGTTGGTGCGTGGAATGGACATCAGTTGCCCGATTTGCCGGAAACCAAGTTTCTCCATGCGTTGTAAAGTTGCAGAATCCAATCGGAGAGCAGCAGGAGGAAGTGGAAATAGTGCATCGGACTGCTGCCCCTGCTCAACGATGGGGCTGTTTCCATAACGTGCCATGGCCCAGGCTGCACCAATCGTGTCAGCAATGGCAAGGCGCACATGGTAGCCACCTTTGTGGAGGCGGGTTGTGATGGTCTCCAGATAAGGACGTTCGCCGCCCCACAGATGCGGGCAGCCTGAGATGTCCAAAATCAGTCCGTCGGGCAGATCAGTGGTCACCGTCGGACTGTACAGGAAGCACCATTCAGCTATATCATTCAGCAGTTTCTCTTCTGCTTCCGGCTCGTCCGGGAACACTTCAATGGAAGGAAAGATGGCACGCACGTCGGCCACGACCATGCCGGGCACCATGCCTTCCTGCACCAGGGGCTGGCTGGACGCTTTGACGACCATCCGGCCATGTTCCGAAGCATATAACAGGAACGGTTTTCCCTGTAGCTCAGGATGGACTTTCGACAACCTGTCGGTGCTCAGGTAACGGAACCAGATGTACAGATAGCGTTTAGGCATAGCTTCTTTCCTTTTTCGATAATCCGTGGGTGGAAACAGCTGGCCTTTGTGCTGGCAGGTGTTTGAATGCGCCATTTCGCCATTCGAGTTTCCATACACCTGGCCTGCCATTGCGGATTTTTTCCAGTTCTACTTCCAGACAGGGAAATCCTACGCCAGGAAGCCCGCCAGTCGTTTGGCTTGGCAGAGGCCTGATTTTCCATCGGGAGATGCAGGCCAGCGTATTTTGTGTGAGCGGATGTTGACGGTGCAAAAAGCCGGTTACCCGGCTCGTTTCGACAGCCAGTTGTAAGCGTCGGGATTCGGCAAAGTTGACATCCCGTATTTCGGCGACAACCGCCGCAAGTGCATGGCATTTCAATGCTTGTTCCATCACCCAAAGGGCATCTTTTCTTAACCTGACATCGACGAAGATGACCCGGTGCGGCTCAATACCGAAGAACTTCAAGGTAGAAGGGAAGAGCTTGCGTCCGACGCTAATCCACAGGCAAATTCCTCCCCGTCTCATGAGTGTGCTCAGCAGGCCCGATAGGAAGCCATTGGCAGCGGCAGCACAGGCTTCGGTCGGACTAATGAATTCATGGATCGTGCCCATCGGGAAACTGCCTCCGGGAAATGCCGCATTCATTGGCCCCAGTCCAAAATCAAGCTGCCGGCTGTCTGCGCCGGTGTTGAATCCCTCCATCGTCATGATCTTCTCTTTCAGTTGCTTGATCATTTCTTTTTTCCCGGTTAACGCTTTCATTTCTAAAAAAATAATTTTAAATTTGTTATTATTAATAACAAATAGTTGTTTCTAAATATAACAAATGAATAGCAAATCACAAAAGATTTTCTTTGCAGAAAACATTAAATTTCTTCGGGAACGACAGAAAATGAGTCAGCAGGCCCTTGCTGAAAAATTAGGCTTGACCCGGGCGAAACTGGCTGCTATCGAGGCAGGAAATACCAAGTCGCCACAACCACAGGATTACCTCAGTTTTTCAGAATTCTTTAAAATAAGCATTGACACTTTGTTGAAAGTGGATCTTTCAAAATTGGGTGAGTTAAAAATGCGCGAACTGGAAGCTGGCAACGATGTGTACATCCGGGGTGGAAATCTGCGGGTGTTGGCTATTTCGGTTGACCAGTCGAATAATGAAAATATTGAGTACGTACCGGTGAAGGCTAAAGCAGGATACATGGCAGGCTACAACGATCCGGAGTTTATCGCGGCCTTGCCCAAATATTCAGTACCCAACCTGCCTGCCCAGGGAACGTTCCGCATCTTCCCATCGACAGGGGATTCCATGCTGCCAGTGCCCGAGGGCAGTGATATCATTGCGCAGTACGTGGAGGATTGGACGTCTATCAAAACCGATACACCTTGTGTTGTTATTCTGAAAGGACAGCAGGATTTTGTGTTCAAGATGGTCACCGTGAAAACAGGTGGCACCATTCTGTTGAAATCGCTTAATCCGGTGTATGAACCCTATTCGGTTGAAGTGGGCGATGTGATGGAGATCTGGCGGTTTTATGCCTACACCAGCCGCGAATTTCCGGAGGCTCGCTCCGAGATGGAAACAATACTAACAGCTATCAGGAATTTGGAGAAGAAAATTGGGAAAACCTCTGGTGGAAAATAGGAAAGACCTCCGTGATAATTATGTGAATAATTTCAATAGTTTTTTTACTCTTGGATAGTTTTAATGGTATCACCTTCAAAATATAGGTATTTATTATGATAATTTTGGCCTTCGTAGACCCATTGCTCACTCGTGCCAAATGAGGTGATAGTCTTATTAATATCATCAGGTTTTCCCCAGCTTGCAATTGCAGCATCCTTTGACATTCCGATGCATACTTGTTTTACAATAATGAGGCGAGCATAATATTCACCATATTTTTCTATCAATTCACGTTTATATTTTTCTTGAAATTCTGTGTGTTGTTTTTCAACTTGTTCTTGCTTTTTTCTTTTTTATATTGTCTCTGATTTTTAAAAGTTCAGGATCATATATGTAAATATTGTCAATATATCCAATTTGTCCCTTGTAATTTACTTTGTAGTATTCTCCTTCAATACCTATGACATCTACATTTGTTCCTTTTTTCAATTTAATTGTTTTGCTATTATATTCAGGGGTAAATTGAAATTTAGCGTGTTTACGAACCGGACATGTTTTAATAATATCCTGTGAAAAGCAAATTGAATTAACTATTGCGATGATAAATGTTAAGAGTAGAAATTTTTTCATGATTATTTTGGTTTTTATAATGGTGAAAATTGGATTCCTATTTCTTTTTTCGGCCTGCCGGGATGACAAGATTTGAATTTATTTTTGTTTCAAGCTGTATATCAAAAGGTTACAAGACCGCGTAGAAACCAGGTCACCTTATAGTTCACATGCATTAGAACGCATTCATTATGAAGAAGTTAAAGCATTTTTTTGTAGAGATAAAAGGAAATTGGACATAAATTTCAAGTAATTCCCTCCTCCAATATCCTAATTTCTGATGTTATCTTATCTTTTAATTCAACCTGCAAAAGTAAACAATTTTGTTTACTTTTGCATAAAAAGGGATAACAATGATGAATACAAATATCTCAGTTATTAAAGGAGTACATCCCGGAATAATACTGGATCGGGAACTAAAAAAGAGAAGACTGTCAAAAAAGCAGTTCGCTGAATCGATTCATGAGTTTCCCCAAACATTAGGAGCAATAACTAAGGGAAAACGAAGGGTAAATCCTTCTTTGTCTGTCCGGTTAGGAGAAAAACTGGGCATTGACGAAAGCTATTTCATGATTTTGCAGACTTATTATGACATTGAACAGGAAAAGAGAAAGCAACGGAAAGACCTTCACCCTGATCTGTCAAAAATACGGGCGGTAGTATTTTGGGATACAGACATGGACAAAATCGATTGGATAAAATATAAACCAAGTGTCATCAAGCGGGTCTTTGAGCGGGGCAATGAACAGGAAAAACAGGAAATTATCCGCTTTTACGGTAAGGCGGACGTTTCCAAGGTTCTAAAGCGGTTAAACGAGTTGTTGCCTGACTAAAGTACAACGAAGAAGAATAACTATTCTATTTATCATGTCCCTAAAATTATATTACAGTACAGTAACCCCGTTACTTTTATCTACTTTGAAATCATTAATGACTTCAGAGGTTTTCAGCTCATTCAGATTGGTTGGGGGAACTGCTTTAAGCTTGCAGATGGGACATCGGAAATCTGTTGATATTGAGTTATTTACTGATTCAGAATATGGCGTTGTGGATTTTAAGGCCATCGACAAACATATAAGGACAAATTTTTCATATGTCGATACGATTGATTCAGAAATCATCGGATTTGGAAAATCTTATTTTATGGGCGAATCAAAGGATCTATCTATCAAACTCGATTTATTTTACACTGATCCCTTTATCCGAAAGGCATTAGAATTGGATGGGATTAGACTTGCGAATATCGATGATATTGTGGCAATGAAAACAGACGTGGTGAGCCGGGGAGCCCGGAAAAAGGACTTTTGGGATTTGCATGAGCTTCTGGAAGATTATAGCATAGATCAAATGTTAAAACTCCATGAGGAACGCTACCCGTATGGCCATAATGAGAAGGAGATTCTATCTAATTTTTCCAACTTTGAACAAGCAGATATTGATTTTGACCCGATTTGTTTAAAAGGTAAATATTGGGAGGTGATCAAACTTGATATTTTGGAAGCTTTGGAAAAGAAAAAATAGAAGCGCGCGAGGATCAATAAACAAACTGTCAGAATTTCAATTCCAGTATGGTGCGATTGGGAGGACTGGCTGATGATCTTGACAAAGACGTTTAGTTTATTTCAATTCCAGTATGGTGCGATTGGGAGTGAGACTGCGACTGAGACTGCGACTGCGACTACACATTTCAATTCCAGTATGGTGCGATTGGTAGAAGGCTGAGGTGTAGCCGCAACCTGCCCACGATCATATTTCAATTCCAGTATGGTGCGATTGGTAGCAATCACAATCAGAAGAATTACAGGCTTACAAAATTTCAATTCCAGTATGGTGCG
>DATFMO010000182.1:0-3524 GCA_035266925.1 Sunxiuqinia sp.
AATCACTTGATTTTTGTGGAAGGAAATTGCTGGGCAAACAACTGGGATGACCTGTTTCCAAAGTGGGACGATAACATAGCATACAGTTTCCACAAATACTGGAATAAAACCGATAAAAACACCATTCAGAAGTTCCTGGATTTTCGTGATCAATACAATGTCCCTGTCTGGATGGGGGAGTCAGGTGAAAATTCCAACCAATGGTTTTATGAAACCATTCACATGCTTGAAGAGCAACGAGTGGGTTGGTCATGGTGGCCACTAAAAAAGATCGGCTCAATTGTATGTCCACTGACCGCCATTCAAACGCCGGAATACGACCAATTGTTGGAAAGCTGGAAAAACGGCGAAACACCCGACCCGGATTTCTGCTACCAGACACTGATGCAGATCGCCGACAATCTGAAGATCGAGAATTGTCTGTATCACCCGGATCTGATCGACGCCATGTTCCGCCAGCAATCGGAAGCGACAAGCATTCCATTCAAAAAGCTAGTTGTACCGGGCGTGATTCATGCTGTGGATTTCGACATGGGACGATACGATGTGGCCTACCATGATGCCGATTACATGAACGATAATAACCACGGTCGCTGGAATCGTGGGCACCAGTACAGGAATGATGGTGTGGACATTGAAAAATGCTCGGATCATTCGATATTCAGCAACAATTACAACGTGAGTTGGATCGAACCGGGCGAATGGATGGTGTACACTGTTGAGGTGAAAGAATCCGGCAACTATCAAATCACGTTCCGGGTAGCTAATAACGAAGGAGGTGGCCAATTCCATTTGGAAATTGACCAAAAGAATGTGACTGGCGCGGTTGTCGTAGAAGCGGCGGGAGGCGATCAGCAATGGAAAGATGTGGTTGTGAGAAATGTCCCAATAAAAGCGGGGAAGCACCAACTTAAATTTTACGCCGAACAGGGCGGATTCAAGTTGAATTATTTTCGATTTGAAAAAGAATAAACCTCTAAAAACCAAGATTGATGAAACCGATGTGGAGAGCGATTATTGCAGTGGTGTTTCTGTTGACAATTGGTTGTACAAATACCAAAACGAAAGAAGAAAAGGCGGAGAAAGACCGATACAAACTAGTGTGGGCTGACGAATTTGATTATTCAGGCTTGCCGGATTCCACCAAATGGAGTTTTGATACGCGAGGTAATGCGACCGGTTGGGGCAACAACGAAAATCAGTTTTACACCAACAAACGGTTGGCTAATGCGGAAGTGAAAGATGGCAAGTTGTTCATTCATGCACTGAACGATAATTTTGAAGGACACAAATATACCTCGGCTCGATTGATGACACGCGAAAAGGGCGATTGGCTTTACGGAAAATTTGAAATTTCAGCCAGGTTGCCCGAGGGAAGAGGATTGTGGCCGGCGATCTGGATGCTGCCCACCGACTGGGAATATGGCGGTTGGCCTGCGAGTGGCGAAATTGATATCATGGAAAACGTTGGCTACATGCCCGATACGCTATTGGCAACCGCACACACGGAAAGGTACAACCACAAAATTGGAACGCAACGTTCGGATACCATTTGTGTGCCGACTTGCTACGATCAGTTTCATGTGTACACGCTGGAGTGGGAGCCTGACCATTACGAGGTTTTTGTGGACAGCACCCATTATTTCACCTTTAAAAATGAAGGCACCGGATTCAAGGAATGGCCCTTTGACAAACGGTTCCATTTGTTGCTGAACGTGGCCGTTGGTGGTAATTGGGGCGGAAAAATGGGAATCGACGATTCCATCTTTCCACAATCGATGGTGGTGGACTATGTTCGTGTTTACCAAAAAATTTAAAAATGTAGTCATGAAGAAATTCCTGCTTTTCGGTTTATTCGTGCTGGCTTTTTCAATGAGCTATGGGCAAGGCAAAAAGCGGGGTATCGCTTATGGACACCATTCGTTGCAGGATCTGGCTGCGCTGTCTCCCGCTGTGTCGTGGTGGTACAACTGGGCAGTTGCTCCGGAAAGTGCTGTGGCTGACGGATACGACGAAACCGGTTTTGAGTTTGTGCCGATGTGCTGGAACGAAAGTTTTGATGAAACGGCATTGCGCAACTTTTTAGCCAATCATCCTGAAACGAAATACCTGTTGGCTTTTAATGAGCCGAATTTTAAAGATCAGGCTAGCATGACACCGTCGCAGGCTGCGGCTCAATGGCCAAGACTGGAAGCCATTGCCAAAGATTTCAACTTGAAAATTGTTGCACCGGCTGTCAATTATTGCGGCAATTGCGTGTCGGAAAATGGAACCACCTACACCGATCCGTTTCAGTACCTGGATGATTTTTTTGCAGCCTGCCCGGATTGTCAGGTCGATTACATTGCGGCACATTGTTATATGAACACCGTTGCAGCGTTGCAATGGTACATCAGCGAATATAAAAAATACCACAAGCCTATTTGGCTGACCGAGTTTGCAGGCTGGGAATCAAATGGGAATATCAACAGTCTGGACGACCAGATGAACTTTATGATAGGCGCCGTAGACATGCTCGAAGCCGACCCCGATATTTTCCGATATGCTTGGTTTACCGGGCGTGCCAATGGAATCAATAATTATCCGTACATCGATTTGTTGGGAGCTAATGGTCAGTTGACTTCCCTGGGGAAAATTTACAAGCAGATGCCAATACACGATCCAGACCAGGTTGTGGATATTCCTGCCAGGATTGAGGCAGAAGCTTACAACCAGATGCAGGGAATTTTGATTGAAAAAACCACCGATAAAGATGGTTTTGCCAACGTGGGTTATATTGATGCCGACGATTGGCTGGAGTATAAAATAAAAGTGCCGAAAACCGCCGACTTCGATTTGTTACTGCGGGTTTCATCAACGAAACTTTCCAGTTTGAATATTTTGGTGAATCATGTTCGGGTGTTGACGCACACCATTCCAAAGACCAATGGCTATGAAAATTGGTCGACAACTGTCAATAAACTGAGCTTGACCAGTGGCTTGCACACTATTCGCTTGCAGGCTGCTAACGACGGATTCAACCTGAACTGGTTTCAAATTGGTCAGTTAACTTCGTCAGCAGAAAACACGCTGAAAAATGATGAAAAATTCAAGGTCTTTCCCAATCCTGCTCATAGTAGGTTTGTAATACAAACTAGTTTGAATATTAAAAGCCTACAGTTATTCAATTTGATGGGACAACAGCTTTGGTCGTTCCCATTTTCAGAACTCGTTAATCTTGAAAACTTGTCTTCAGGAATTTACGTATTGAAAGCGATTGGACTGCAGGGAACAGTGCTTCAAACCAAAAAGGTAGTTATTATTTAGATTGTCATGATCATGAAACGATATTATCTCAAACAACTGATTCAATTTGTTTTTCTGACGGTGCTTATTTGCCAGGTAAACCTAGGCAAGGCACAAAAAACGGATTGTTCTTACCTGGTTTGGTCTGATGAATTCAATGCTGACGGTGCGCCCGCAACCGATCATTGGAGTTACGATACCGGAGGCGGCGGCTGGGGAAACAATGAGTTGCAAACCTA
>DATFMO010000183.1:0-2395 GCA_035266925.1 Sunxiuqinia sp.
TTTACGTCACCGTCAGATGCGGGGCCCAGTGAGCTGAATGGTGCCCAAATGCTGTCTTTATTCACCGCGGCAACACCCACCACAAAATCGCCGTCAGACGGGGCGATGATGTAATGCCAGGGATCGCGGGCTTCGTTGCCGGCACTGGCAAACACCAGCATACCTTTTTCAACGGCAATGTTAGCTGCTTGCGTCACTCGCGTGGTGTGACCATTCATGTCGGCATAGCTGTGATTCGTAGTGGAGTCGTCAAACAACGAATAGCCCAATGAGGAGTTGATGATATCGCAACCCAGGCTATCGGCGTACTCTGCAGCAGCCACCCAATTGTCTTCTTCAATAATGTATTCGCTGTTCGCATCTTCCGAACGAAGCAAATAATAAGATGCTTTCGGCGCTGTACCAATCAGTTGTCCATCAACTTCTCCTGCCATGGTTGAAAGTACCCAGGCGCCGTGATAATGTTGCTCAAAGATATTGTCGGGCGGGTCAACAAAGTCGCGGGTTCCAAGAATCCGGTGGTCCGCCCACAGATATGAAAATGCAGGCAACCTGTCAGCATGGTAAAAACCAGCGTCCAACACAGCGATCAGAACACCATCACCCAGGTAGTTTTGATTGTGCAAATATTGTCCATTAAACAAGGACAATTGCCCGAAAGAATCACCATAACTCATAGAATCAGCGAGTAGCTGCTCCTTTCGAAATTTATTTTCAAGGACTGATTTGGTTTGTAAACCCGGTTTAGTCAATTGCGAGTCGACAATGAAATGGCAATGAGCGAGAATGGCCTGGTAGATTTCCGGAGTCGCTCTGATTGTAGCTCCATTCAACCATTTCGAGGCGTGGAAAATTTGTGCTCCATAAATTTTCAGGCTGTCGAGGTACACTTGTGAAACCGGTAAATCAAGCTCATCAATGGCAATGTGTTCTTTTTGCCGGCGAGCCAACGCACGGGCCGATAAAAACTCTTCTGGTCTATCGGTCGTATATTGGGTGCCTTGTTTGTCAGAAAATTTCAACCAATAATAATTGGGAACTGCAGTTTGTGCCGTCGAAAACTTGGCTGTCAGAACAATCAAAAGAAGTAATAATGGCCTAATCATCCTTTGATTACCTCCTTATCATCTTGTTTTTCTGCATGTATTGAAAAGGATCCTCCATAAACTTCTCGGGATCAACAAGGGTGCCTTTTTTCTTTTCCAAGTCATTCATCTGGAGGGCTTGAACACTGTCACGCACTTCCGGATTTTGCAGTGATCCCTTGTTATAAGTTAAGGTATACGCATATTCCCCGTTATCCTTAGTATAGATCCAGTTGCTATCCCGAAGTCCCATCCAATAATAACCATCCAATTCCAATTGCCCATTTTCATAATACACTTTGCAGGTGCCATTACGTTTTCCGTCAGTCATTTGACATTCCATGTACGGCTTGCCAGTTTTAAAAAAAGCCCGGTAAATGCCTGATTTTTGATTGTTTTTCCAATGGGTTTCTTCAAACAACTCTCCAGTGGGATAGTACGTTTTTGAAACGCCGTTTTTAACACCCTGATCATAGTTTTCCTCTGAAATCAGTTGCCCCTGTTTGTAGTATTTCCAGTGACCATCTTTGGTGTGCCCAATGTAGTGACCTTTTGCCATGAGCTTTCCTTTGCTGTCAAAAAGCTCAGCAGCAATTGTGTCACTTCCCTCGGTGTAAATAAGTTTGGCTTTGATAATGCCGTTGGCATGATAGCGCTTAAATTCACCAACGGGCTTGTCGTTTTTGAATGTTCCCTGATAGATCAGGTTGCCGTTTGGGAGGCGTTTTTCCCATAACCCTTGTTTTCGACCTTGACTGTCAAACTGGTTGTTTTTACTCTGGGCAAACCCTGTCAAACTGATCAGGATGAAAAATGCCAATGATAATACTTTCTGCATGCGTTACGATCTATACCTCAAAACTATCTTTTTCTGTTTAAGGAACGAAAAATGATGATGCTTATTTGCTACCCAGCGTTTTTAACAAATTACGTACCGAACTGACCGATTCAAGTTTGTAGGATGCTGCCGTGTTTTTCATCCCCACTTTAATGGTGAATGCATCTTTCGGTAATTCGCGGAACATGTATTCGTCGGTCCAATCGTCACCCAAAGCGATGATGCAATCGTATTTGTCATCTTTTATAAATCGCATGGCTGCAACCCCCTTATTGATTCCGCCGGCTTTGACCTCAATTACCTTGTTTCCCTCCATGATTTCAAGGTTGTTATTGGCAATCATATTACGGAGTTCATCTTTCAATTCATTGGATCTCAGCTCACCTTGTTCCGGCTCTGCATTGCGGTAGTGCCATACCAAGGAGTAATTTTTTTCTTCAATAAAGGTTCCCGGAGTGCGATCCACAAAGCT
>DATFMO010000184.1:0-9677 GCA_035266925.1 Sunxiuqinia sp.
CCGCTCCAACCTTGGCTTCTGTGTCTCCGGAGTATGGTGAAGCTGAATTTTATTACACTTCAGCCATCAACCAGAGCATAACACAATGGAATAAAATGGTTCGTGAAGGAGCCATTTCCAAAGAAGACCAGAAAATGATGAAAAAAGAGCTCGCTGATTTTGACCGCATGCACAAACAACTTCAGCAAGACCTTGAAGCAACTCCTGATGACGAACGTGTCATCAATGCCATGTTGGAATACTATCAAGCAAAACTCAATGTAATCCAACTGGTAGTTAGCAAATTAGAAAAAGCGAAACAACAAAAATTAACGAATAATGAAACTGAAATTTAACCTTTTAATCCTGGCATTGGGACTTTTTTACTTGTCGGCTCAAGCCGATGAATTTACCAGGGAACAACACAGCGGCTATCTGAAATCAAGTATCAAGGCGCTGGATATCACCAACAAGTTTGGTTCGATCACCATCAACGATTTTGGTGGCGACTCAGTCACTGTTGACGTAAAAATTACCATTGACAACGGCAATGAGAACAAGGCCAATTACCTGATGGATCAAATTGATATTAACACCCGGAAAGTTGGCAGCCTGTTAAAAGTTGAAACCAAAATTGATGACAACTTTAAAACCAAACAGAATTTCTCCATCGATTACACCATAAATATTCCGGCTGACCGGGATTTAAAAGTGTCCAACAAATTTGGGAGTGTCGCTGTCAGCAGCCTCAATGCCAATGGCAATTTCGACATTAGTTACGGTAATATCAACACCGGCAGCCTCGCTGCACCCGATAACCAAATGATTATAATGGATATTTCCTATGGAAAAGCGGATATTGAATCAGTCAACCGAATGCAAATAGCTCTCCAATATTCAAAACTGTTTCTGGGTGAAGCTCAAGCATTGAGGGTGGAGTCGAAATATTCCGGCATCAACCTAAAGGAAATCAAAACGATGGACCTGGATTCAAAATATGATGGCGTTCAGATTGAAGAACTCGGTGATTTGAAGGCTGATTCAAAATATACCAATTATGACATTGAAGAACTGAAAAAGAGCCTGGGATTGGATACGCAATATGGCTCAGTCCGTGTGGAAGAAGTTGCATCAGGCTTTGACAACATCGACATTACAAACATGTATGGTGGTATCGATATCGGACTTGGAAATGCCAATTACTACCTGGATGCCTCCTGCGACTACTGCGACATTAAATACCCGGACGAAAAGTTTAAAGGCAGCCGCGAAAAGGACAATCACACCTTGAATATAAAAGGAACGATAGGTGCTGAAAGCGCCCAAAAAGTGACTATAAACAGTCGCTACGGTGGTGTAAAGTTGAAATAAAGCAACCTTTTAGTTAAAAAATAGAAACCGTATGTTTTTAACATGCGGTTTTTTTTTACTTTTAATTTTGAATGAAGAAGAAGTTACACATTGTCAGCTTTGATGTTCCACACCCACCCGATTACGGTGGTATTATCGATGTTTTTTATAAGTTAAAATACCTGGCCCAGACAGAAGTAGATGTTATTTTACATTGTTTTCAATATGGCAGGGAAAGATCGCCAGAGCTTGAAAAGATATGTTACCAGGTTCACTATTACCATCGCAAAAAAAGAATTTATCACCTATTTACGCGCCTGCCGCTGATTGTTGTTACCCGTAATTCAAAAACGTTGCTTAAAAACTTGCAGGAAGAAATCGCTCCAATTCTCTTCGAAGGGCTGCATACCTGTTATTTTTTGACTCACCCTCTGTTGGGAGCGTATCGGAAAATTGTACGAACCCATAACATTGAACACGATTATTACCGGTACCTGGCAATGGCTGAAAAAAATGTCTTTATAAGTTATTATTACAGGCAGGAAGCGCTCAAATTACGATGCTTCGAGAAAAGACTGAAACAGGCTTCTGACATCTTAAGCATCTCCCCGGACGACACAGACTACTTCAAAAAGAAGTATCGAAAAGGAATTTTCATCCCGGCTTTTCACCCTTTTGAGGAGGTCAAAACCAAGACCGGGATCGGTGAATACATTTTATTTCATGGAAACCTCAGCGTAAATGAAAACCTGAAAGCAGTCAATTACCTACTCGATCGTATTTTTGTTGAAATTACACTCCCTGTTTTCATCACCGGTAAAAATCCGCCTGAATGGCTAATCAAAAAAGTGAACAACATTCCACATGTTTCGCTCATTGCAAATCCTGATGTGGAATTGATGGACAACCTAATTCAGGAGGCACAGATCATTCTCATTCCAACCTTTCAGGCTACTGGACTCAAACTTAAACTACTGGCTTCTCTCTTCCTTGGTCGTCACTGCATTACAAATTCTCCCATGGTACATAACACGGGTCTGGCACATCTTTGTTATATCGCCGACAATGTAACAGATATGGTGAAATTGATTCAGGAAAAATTTGAAGATGAAATAACGGATGCCGAAATTAGTCAGCGGAAAGAAGTGCTGGAAAACCAATTCTCAAACAAACAGAATGCGCGTAAAATATACGAAATCATTTAATCTGCTCCTGACTGGATTACTCGCTGTTTTTGTAGCTCATGCTCGTCCTTGCAGGATCAAGATTGATTTTCCAACCAATAAAAATGATACCATTTTATTGACCCATTATTTCAACGGGAAAATTTATCTTGATGATACCTTAAAAACAGACCGTTCAGGGAAAACAATTTACAATAGTCAAAAAGCACTTCCGCAGGGCATTTATCAACTTTATTTTAACGAAACTAAACAAATCGATTTTTTAGTCGGTCAGGATCAAACCTTCACCATTCGGTTGAAAGATTTTCATGTTCAAATTACAGGAGCGAAAGAAAGCAAGAAGTTCCAGAATTATGTGCAATTCTTAGCTGCAAAAAAAGAAAAGGCCAGGAAGCTTGGCAAAAAAATGATTAACAAAACGGCCTTGAAGCAACTGAACAATGACGTTCAACAATACCTCCAGCAAGAAGCCAAAAAATCAGCCGGAACCTTCTACGGTAAGTTTGTGGCATCAAACCTCAGGATTCAACCGGATGCCTCCCATATTCCCAATTCAATTGCAAAAAACGACAGCCTGCTTTGGGTGTACAAACACAATTACACAAAGAGACACTACTGGGATCATTTTGACTTGAACGACATTCGAATGTGGCGAACCCCCATCATTAATAGTCGACTCAACGATTACTTTAACAATGTGCTCATCCAACTCCCGGATTCAGTTCTCCCTGTAGCAATTCGCCTGATAGAAAGCAGTCGAAAATACCCAGAGGTATTTGAAAACCTGGTTTCCTATTTGCTCAACAACAGTGTAAAATCAGCGTACATAAGCATGGAAAATGTTTTTGTTGCACTGGCAAAAAAATATTATCTGAGTGGGGATGCCTTTTGGGCCACCAAAAAGACGATGGATAAAATCAGAGAGGAAGTCAAGTTTCGTGAGAACAACCTGGTTGGACTTCCTGCCAAGGAATTGTTTTTGGAAGATTCCACTGGCACCTACCACAGTCTTTACCAACAGCCAACACCATTTACTGTCGTAGTTTTTTGGGACCCGGAATGCGGACACTGTAAGAAACAAATCCCGCAATTGTATAACGATGTGTTCCTAAATACGGATCCGTCGCAACTAATGGTGATGGCCGTCTACACTCAGGGTGACAAAAAAGAATGGTTGAAATTTATTGACGAACATGGGTTGGATGGCTGGATCAATGTTTGGGATCCCAACCAGATCAGCAATTTTAGGGTCAATTATGATGTGCGAACAACGCCAATGATTTATCTGCTCGACAAAGACAAAAAAATCATCGCAAAAAATCTTTCCATCAAAACCATGAAAAATTTGCTGAACCATTTGATCAATCAGCAACCTTAATTGCCCAAATACATGACCCGGGCGTGGTATCTTTTTTTCGGCTCGACAACTTTTATGAAATAGTTTCCGGGAATTTGGCGCGAAAAATCTAAACTCAGCCATCGATCACTCAGCTGTTCGTAGGTTACATCCGTCCGTCTTCCCATGATATCGAATACCTGAACGATATAAGGAGCTACCGGTTTCTTGAATTTCATCAGCAATTTTTGTCCGGCATGTAGGGGATTTGGGAAAACTTCAAAATCCAGATTTGTACTTTTTAAGGTCGTATCTTTATCAAGGGCATCGATATTACACATCACCACCTCCATCAATAATGAGGAACCTTCCTGCCCATTTGTCTTTTCCGGATAACTGTACCAGTTTCCCCCATCTTTTATGAAATATGTATTGAATGGTTCAACTTGTCGCTTGGCTAAAAAGACGGAAAATGTATCGGTCGGTTCAAGCAACTTCAGTGAATAGGCAATGAAAAAAGTCCCCTTTGTTTTCACTTTTTGGTCAAACGCCAGGTAATTCATTACGCCTCCCTCAAACGACTGCAAATCAAAATCCTGGGTATAAAGTAAACTATCCGGTTTGTTGGCTCCCTGGTAAACCATTACTTCAACTTTTCCGGTTGTGTTGACTCGTCCGCGACTCACCTTCCCCACTCCGATTGAAACGCCTGCTATTTCAGCGCTTTTTGTATTATCAAAGCGTTCAGCAAACTCAGTGAAACCTGCTTGGTTATTGCCACTCCAGTACCCGCTGAAGGAACCTTGATCTTTAATGTCGAGATTAGCATACTCATCATCGTCCCTGAAATTTGTGTAAGCACCGCAGGCATTTGCCCCTGCATACGGGTTGAATCCGTTCAATGACTGTGGATTAGCCCCTTTTGGATCCAACCATTTTTTCAGTTGCATACTACTTTGTGTGTAATGGTTCCAGGCATTGTGAAAACGCTCAAAGTAATCATCAACGGGAAGGTCACAAGTTGCGGCACCACCCGTCAATGAACCAACCAGGTGTTTGTTCTGATTAATCAATGGAGCGCCTGACGACCCACCTTCCGTAGTGCCAACTTCCCAGTTGCCAATCAGGAAAAAATCGTTTTGCATATAGTCAACGCTGTATGTTTTTATTTTGGGTGAATGACGGTCGATCGCAATTTTTTTGATATCGCCCAGTGGATGATGGATACAAACACTTGAATCCGGAACACCACTGCCACGCTCCCATCCCAGATAATACGGTCGATAAGTTGCCGGTGGTGTTTCGCTTAACTGTACCAAGCTGAAGTCCAGGCTATCGGACGCCGCCCTCAATGCCGATCCACTGATTGAATGACTGGCATCACCATCAATATCGCCACAATAAGGTGATTCATAGTTAAAAAGAAAAATGGATTCATTGGCTTTCAGATTGGTGTTAATACAATGGCCAGCCGTGTATATGTAGGGAGTCCCGTCCTCATTGGTGTTGTTCACCAATGCCCCGGTGCACAAGTCCACCCCACTAACAATGATCCTACAAATAGCGTTGCTCTCATTCTTGTACTGATTCACCACATCACAATTCACATTCATGTTGCAGGATCCAGACACTCCAAGCGGACGCCGATCCTGATCGGTCGATTTCACACCAACAAAATCGTGATTGACCTGGCTGATCGATAATTCTCCATCAAAAGCTGCGTTTAAAGGTTCTTCATATTGAACAACCAAGCGATCTCCTATGACAGGCGAAGTGGCAAACTTTTCGGATGCTTTGTTATTCCGGGATGTAAATGCCCCGATAACATCAGACTTATCAGCAGAAAAAAGAAATAACCGAGCACCAAGTGGTAGGTGATAATGATCGAAAATTAAATTGAGAGATTTTGCATGAGCTGAAAAAATAACAAGCTGCCAAACCCGGTATCGCCCAACTTCAGTCCAGCGCCCCGAATTTTCAGTGTTCAACGAAACAGATATGGGCACAGCAAACCGAAAAGGTTTCAAATGATTTGTATTCCATTGCGTCAGACTAGTCTTTAAAAGTTTTTGATTATCGACCGTTGGTAAAGCAACGTCAGCCTTGCTTTTCAGAGACAACGAAACCGGAATATCCATTGGCTTTCCACCTTGAGAGAGCTGTCCCCAACTTGTCAGGCTAAGCCAAATTAACACGGTCGTGAGAAGATACCTTTTTTTATACATGTAGTTTCTATTCATTCAAAAATAGAAAATTTCAGGAACACTTGCTTCATCATATTAATTTTACCAGAAAGATTATAATTTTGAAGAAAGCCATTTTATATGAAAGTCTTAGTTATGTACGTGAATGAATTTAGTTATGTTCCGGCGGAAAAAAACCTGGAAGATGCTGAAGTCATTACCAAAGGAGAATCAATCAAAGACGCCATTCTTGCCTTCATCCAGGTAGAAGAATCAGATGAAGAAAAAGATGTGAAAAGTCGCGAAAAGAAACTGGTCAACCACATCAAGTGGGCTGCTCGAAAAAATAATATCAAGCGGGTCATTCTGCATTCGTTTGCTCATTTGTCAGAGTCAAAAGCCAGTGTTGAATTCACGAAAGAAATTTTCGATTCGGCCGAAAAGCGCTTGCAAAATGCTGAGTTCAAAACGTTCCAAACACCTTTCGGCTATTTTCTAGACCTAAAAATTGATGCTCCCGGTTATTCATTGGCTCGTATTTGGGCAAGTTTATAGAGATGAAGTTCGTCAATATCCATACGCATCACCCGTCTGCAGGCGACGTTGTTCAGCTGATCAACCGTCAGTTGCCCAACGAAAAACCCGATCAGAAAAGTCAAATTTATTCTGTTGGGTTTCATCCCTGGGATATTGACCAATTAACGGCAGAGCAATTTCAAAAATTGGAAAGTTTAGCCCAACAGAAAAATGTGCTGGCGATCGGCGAATGTGGCATCGACCGCCACATCAGTGCGCCAATTGATAGGCAGGAAAATCTTTTCATTCAACAAATTGAATTGGCCGAAGAACTTCGGAAGTCGTTGATCATTCATGCCGTAAAATCTTATCCCGATATCATTCGAATCAAAAAATCACGAACAATTGAAATTCCCTGGATTCTGCATGGATACAACGGAAACGAACAAACAACCCAACAACTCAACGCATACGACTTTTATTTCTCGATCGGTCCTCAATTGTTCAGGGGTTCCGAAAAAAGATTGAAATCACTTCAGCTCATTCCTCTGGAAAATTTATTTTTTGAAACAGATGACAGCCACGTATCGATCGAAACAATTTATAATTTTGCCGCCACAAAGCTTGGCATTTCAATGACTGAATTACAAGCACTCATTTTTTCAAACTATAAAAGGATTTTTTAAAATGGCGAATTGGGAGCAACGCACGGCACTCATGCTGAGCGAAGAAGGACTGAAAAAACTGCATCAGGCACATGTTTTGGTGGTTGGATTGGGCGGTGTCGGAGCCTACGCAGCGGAACAACTGTGTCGTGCCGGAGTCGGCCAACTCACAATCGTTGACGGCGATGTGGTTGAAGAAACCAACAGAAACCGGCAACTTCCGGCGCTGATCAGCACGAACGGCAAACCAAAAGCTGAGATTTTAAAGGAACGCTTTTGGGATATCAATCCAGATCTCAAAATTCAGGTCATTCATGAATACCTGAAAGGCGAACGGATGATTGAAATTGTACACAAAGCCCAATACGATTACGTTGTTGATGCGATTGACACCCTGGCTCCAAAAGTCTTTTTAATCTATCATTCCAGGCAAGCCAATCTCCCAATTGTCAGCTCGATGGGAGCCGGTGGAAAGTTCGATCCTACGTTGGTGCAGCAAACGGACCTTTCGAAAAGCTACAATTGTAAATTGGCCCGGATGCTCCGAAAAAACCTGCATAAACTGGGAGTTCGCAAAGGCATTAAAGTTGTCTTTTCGTCCGAAAAAGTTGATCCAAAACGAATTCGAATTGAAGAAAGTCGAAATAAAAAATCAGTGGTTGGAACCATTTCATACATGCCACCTGTGTTTGGTTGTTTTTGCGCATCGGTAGTTATTCGCGATTTGATTGCTGTAAACGACTAATTTGGCACTGGTTTTGGTGGAAAAACAAAAAACCTTCTAATCAACATGAAAACAAGTTTTACCTTCACCGTCACACTAATTTTGATCGTTTTTTTATTTCAGTCTTGCTCTGGCCCTCAAGCCATTGTAAAACTACAGCCACAGCAAAAAGATGTCAAATGGTTGTTTGGCCAGTCAATCGCTACTGATTCGTTGTATGGAATTATTTATGAAGTCGGCTTTGACCGGACAGTCGACAATCGTTATTGGTTCGATTTCAACATCATCAACCGATCAAACATGCCCATTTTAATTGATCCAACGAAATTCGCTTATGAAGCTTACGACTCGTTGCACAATATTCAAACGTTGGTTTCTGTGAAAGCCATCGATCCCGAAAAGGAAATTCTGGATATTGACAAATCGTTATCGCAGCACCGTGCGCGAGCCAAAAACCATCTTGGCATCAGCCTCGTTGCAGCCGGTGTCGACATTGCAACCGGCATAGCCACACTCAGTGACGATAATCCACGAAACGATCACCTCCGGACACATTTATTTGAAGAAACCCAGGATGATGCCATTGAAAATGCAATGGAAACCCAGGATTTAAATAAACTTCGGAATGATTGGGCCCAATCAACAATTCGAAAAACAACTCTAAATTGCAACTATTCAATGCACGGGAAAGTATTTTTTCCAGCTATGCCAAACGCTGCTATCATCAAGTTACTTTTACCGGTTGACGATAAAATGATTGAAATGAAATTCAACCAAACCAAACATTCTCCATATTAGTGAGATCACCTGTTTATTACTGAATTCTATCCATTAGTGTCCAGTAAAAAAAAATCAGATGATGGGCTAAAGCCCCCGTCTGATCTGGCTTTCATAACCCCGACATTAATGTCGGGGTTAGTCGACGCGTCAAGAAGCGAGGGCTTTAGCCCAACATTTCAGTTCATTGATAATCAATATCACTATTCTCAGAACTTTCCGACATTTTGCAGTTTACTTGTGTTTACAGGACAACAGTGAATTCTATTTTAAGAAATTGCTGTTATTGTTTAAACTTTTCGCCAACAACTTTTGTTTTTTAGAAAAATTCTTTACGTTTGCAGCATCATAAAAGGCAACAAATGGACACTATTTACACATATCAACATCTTACTTCTGCTCGTTCCATGAGCGTTGTTGCTATGTCCATGCCATTCATGTCTATGTGTATGCGATAGCCTTCATTCAGTATTTGTGCATACAGTTTGAAGGCATGCCCTGATTTTTCAATCCATTTTTTATCATTCATTTGTTTAATTCAATACGAAAATTATGCCTGCTAACGTCGTTAGGTTTGGTGGAGAAAACATAGGAAAGCCGGAAGTTATCCAATCATTTGTTACAATTTTAAAAGCCAGTTCAGAGAAGCAAGTTATCGTTTTATCAGCTTCAAAGAAGATCCAACAAATATTGCAATCGGGTTTGGAATTGCTACGACTATCTTCAAAAGATCACACCGCAATCATCAGCCAGTTGAACGAATATGCGAAGCAAATCCGGGGACAACAACAGCTTGAGAAAGTAGCTGCGTTCGATGCTCAACTGTTGCCCCTCGCCCGGTTACTGCAGGGAATTCATTTCACGGGTGATTATTCGTTGGCCCTGCGCGATCAGGTGCTGAGTTATGCAGAAGTTTTGACCACATGTTTGTTGCACGATATTTTGCAGCACTACCAACTCAAT
>DATFMO010000185.1:0-2647 GCA_035266925.1 Sunxiuqinia sp.
TAAACGCTGTCAGGAGCTTCGCACGCTGACAGGTTGCGCTTCGCCCAGGGGTATGTGCCTCATTCCTGCGGAGGCAGGAATCTGTTGGGAGCGGTTATTATTGAGAGCCTCACTCTAAGTGAGACCCTCAATAGCTTTTTCTACTGCCGTTGTACAAACTGTCCCACCTTTCGAAAATTCTTGAAAAACAAAGTGTGCAGACCACCAACCTTGTTTTTGCGGATAGCTTGTAAATCTTCCTGCGACTTTTGGAGGATGTTTTTTAGGCTTTTGTTGCTGGCGTCACCCACCCGCATTTTGGTGATGACCTGGGGCAGGTATTCAAATTTCAGTTCCGGGTCTTTGAGTATGCGGAGCATAAAATCATAATCGGCGGCAATTTTACAGGACAGGTTGAACAGCCCGTGTTTTTCATCTACTTGCCTTTTGAGAAAACAGGGTGCGCCGGCATCCAACCATAAGATAGGTTTCGCCGTTTAAACGGTTTGCGTTTTCAGTAGCGGATTACGTTGTTGGTCTTATAACTGATCAGCAATTAGTTTGTCAAGCTCGTTGATGTAGTTTTCAGCCAATTCAATTAAAGGCATTACATCTTCTTCGGACAGATCAAACAAATCATCATAGTCACCCGATTGTCGAAGTTCAAAAAGTTTGGAATAGATTTTACCTGAATCCTTTGAAACAATTCCGGTTTTTATAAAATGCAAGCCTAACAAATGAATCACCCCACTATGGGTGTGTGCTGTATAGTTGTTCGCGATTAAAAGCGCTCCTGTTATGTAGTAACACGCATAATATAATCGGTTGGCAACTGTATTCCAGTAGTTTAGGTTTGCGATCCCTTTTGCTTCTTTTAATGTTTCCTTCGCTTTTACAATCCTGTAAGTAAGGATGGCTTTTCTTTCTTCTTCCGTAAGGCTCATAATATGATCCCTTCCTGTTCTACATTTTTGTAAAATAATGTAAAACTTCGCTTATGCCACTCGTTAAAGGTGTATAGCTTTATGGAAAACTGTTCATCCATTTGCCAGCCCAGTTCAAAAAGCGGATAGGCGATATTATCATAGTCTGATGTTTCGATTTTATCTTTGTCCAATAGAATCAGAATATCCCAATCAGAGTCTTTTGTTGAATTCCCCCTTGCCCTCGACCCAAACAGGATCGCTTTTGCATTGGGAGCAACTGTTTTTAATTTTGCTCTTATGGCATCCAATATCTCTCTTTTTCTCCGTTGCATAAAGCGACTTTTTTCAAAGTTACGTAATTTATTCTACGAACTGATTTTGGATGGTTTCATTTTATCGTTTCATTCAGAAAAACAACTATTGTAGGGAAAGTTTACACCTGTTGTTCCCATTCTATCGCAGGCAGGAATCTCCTTCAAGCTTCATTAACCCACCCCGATCCACCAATGCTGGATCGACCCTCCCTGTGAACAAGGAGGGTGAAGTTTCGCCTGGCGGCGAAGTTGGGGACTTAAAACCCCGAAGGGGTGCTACAATAATAGCCCCGGGTGACAACCCGGGGTTTGGATGCGACAGCATCGATTAGGCGCAACCACTGGTTTTTTGAAAAGGGAAAACTGTCCATGCGCCGCAACAGCAAAAGTTTTGTTCCATTCCTGCGCAGGCAGGAATCTGTTTGGGGAATGTCGAATGGGATTACAAACCCGGTTAAATGATCCGGATTGCACCCCGATGGTTCGGGGCTGATCAGCGGGCCAGCGGGAGGGAAATTATTTCATTGTCAATTTATCAAAATCGCCATACTTCATTATTTCGGTATTTCCAACTTTAATCAGGTCAAGTAAATCATTATCCCCTGTTATTAAGTAATCTGCTTTTGAGTCAATAGCTAATGAGATTAGGTAGTTATCTTTTGGATCCCTGCATAGGCTGGTTTTTGTCTTGATATCAACATTCTGTGATGATTCATCTAACAATTCCAAAAACTCAATAACTTGTTCTTTTGAAAAGTACTTTTTAATTTTTGGCTTTTTGAAAACTTCTGTCAATTCCAGTATTTGCTCTTTGCAGGTTATCACTTGAATAAATTGTGAGTTCAGGTGATTTTGAAGGCCAGGCAGGCTTTTGCCTATTAGAAATGAAATCCAAATATTGGTATCAATAATGACTTTACAGGATTTGTTGCCCTTTTTCATATCTTGTTTTCCTGACCGATTCAACTTCACTGGTAATGTCATCCAGTGTCAATTCATCTGCTTTGGACGATTCCAGAAGTTTATTGAACCTTTTGAGGAACAAGGTTTTTTTTAGCTCGTTGAATAGTTCCAACTTGTCTTTGTCGTCAAGTTTATTGATGATTTTCAAAAATTGACGTTTGTCCAACTCGATATTGATTGTTTTCATCTTGTATCCAATCTTAGCATTTGGTACTTTCTCAAAGATAACTATTTCTGTTGCTTAATTCAAAGACGTAAGCAACAGTTTAGGCATTGCTTTTTATTCTGTTACAAATCAACGCTGTCAGGTCCCAGGACGCTGACAGGTTGCACTTCGTCCTGGCGTTGTGTTCCCATTCCAGCTGCCTTAATTTATTTTGACCCACCCCAAATTCCACCGATGCCGGATCGACCCTCCCTGTAAACAAGGAGGGTGAAGTTTCACCTGTCGGCGAAGTGGGGGAC